>PNKF01000402.1 GCA_013822285.1 Gemmatimonas sp. | reverse complement strand
ATATTTCTGATCGACGACGTAAAGTCCGAAATGCAGCACCGCGTAGCAGCAGGCGGCGACGCCGAGCGTGCGCCGCGCATTGATCAGCTTGGGCGAGGAGAGGAGGAAGCGCGCCGGCGTGACGGCAAGCGACAGCAGGACGAAGCGCACCGCCCATCGTCCGCTGAAATGGATCGATTCCATCACCGGCCGCGGACCGAGGTCGTTCATCGCCAGCCGGCCGAGCAGCCACAGGATGGGCGCCACCGCCAGCGCGAAGGCAGCAATTCTCTCGGGCGACCAGCGGCCATTTTTCTCGCGCAGGAAGGGCATCGACGGGCGATCTCCGAAAGTGGGCGGCATCCTAGCGTGGTTCGTGGGCGCGGGCGCCCGCGTTACGGCACTCACGCGCAGTTTATCGCATCTCGTCAGGTGCGGACGATGCCGGCTATTTCGGTGCTCGCAGGAACAGATCGTAGAGCGTGATCACGATCTCCACGACGATCAGTAGGACGATCGCCGCCTCCAGCCGCACCGAACGCTCGGTGTCGATCAGGTCGGTCAGCGCCTGGGCGGTGTCGCCGATGACCTCCAGCTTGCGGGTGAGGGCCGCCGCACGCTCAGATAGCTCGTATTCGTCCGCCAGCCGCGCATGCAGGCGTTCAAGGTCGGGCCGATCCCACAAGATGTCCGGCTTCTCGCTCACCTCGATGCGGCCCGACAGGCGCTGACGCACCAGCAGCGCCTGCCCGATCAGCCGCAGCATGCTGCGGCGATTGCCGGGCGGGCGGCCGTTCCCGGCGAGCTCGGCCGCGAATGGGTCGATGACCTCGAACACCCGGCTCACCTGGCGCTCGTCGCGGGCGAGCGCGACGTTCTTGGCGAGCGCGTCGGCCAGGACCACCAGCCGCGCCGGCGACAGATCCGACAGCACGATCGGACCGCCGGACGCGATCTGTTCGTCCTTTTCGGGAGCGATCACCACGACGGCGGATTCCTCCTCCATCGGATCGACCGGATTGCTCACCCGCGCGG
>PNKF01000401.1 GCA_013822285.1 Gemmatimonas sp. | reverse complement strand
CTGAGGCGGCCCGCGTTCGGCGTTTCGGCATTGTCGGCCTTTTCGAGAATCTCCGACTCCGCGTAGACGGTGTCGCCGCCGAACATCGGCTTCGTCAGCGTGATCTCGTCGAAGCCGAGCCATTGCACGCGCTTGGCGAACGTCTTCCACGTCATGCCGATCACGACCTTCGTCGTGAGCGTGGAATCCATCAGGCATTTCTTCCACTCGCCGTGCGAGGCGAACGGTTCGTCGAAGTGCAGCATCTGCTGGTTGAGGGTGTCGAGGCACTCGTCGCGGCTGTCCTGCTGCGAAAGCGTCCGGCCGGGGCGGTGCCTGAACTTCTGGCCGACCGCGAACTGCTCGAAATCGAGGCCGAAGCGCTCGCGGTAGCGTTTTTCGCCAACTTGGATGAATGCGGAGAAATCAGGCATGGGCTTGTTAGCCACCGATAGCACGGATCAACACAGATGACTCGTTCCCCTCTGTCATTCTGAGCAGAGCGAAGAATCCAGTCTTTAGCCTGCCGCCTCTCGACGATCCAATGGATCCTTCGCTGCGCTCAGGATGACAAATCAGGCGTTTGCTTGCTGAATCCGTGAACATCGGTGAAATCCGTGGCTAATTGTCTTGGCCGGCGCGCTGGAGCACGCGCTGCGCGGAGCGAACCATCGGCACGTCGATCATCTGGCCGTCGATGGCGGCCACGTTGCCCTTCGCGGCTTCGAAGGCCGTCACGATGCGCCGCGCGCGCTCGACCTGCGCGGCCGTCGGCTGGAACGCGGCCTTGATCGCTGCGCACTGTTTCGGGTGGACGGCGAGCTTGCCCGAAAAACCCAGCGTGCGGACGCGCGCGCACTCGGCGTCGAGCGCGGCGGCGTTTTCCAAGTCGATGAACGGCTGGTCGAGCGCGAGCACGCCGGCCGCGGTGCAAGCGTGCACGACCTGCGTGCGCGGCCAGAGCAGCGCGTCCCACGTCGGTTCGCCGCCGGTCTCGGCAGAAAGATCAAAGCCCCCGAACGCCAGCGCCGCCACCT
>PNKF01000400.1 GCA_013822285.1 Gemmatimonas sp. | reverse complement strand
TGAGGCCGGTGAAGATGTCGGCGCGGTTCACGATCGCGGCGGCCGCCGGGTTGTTGAGCGGCACCTTGATGATTTCGATCTTGAGCAGCGACGAGTTCGGGTTCTGAGCCGGATCGTCCGTGGTGCAGCCTTCGAGCTCGCTGCCCGGGCGGATCGGCGCGGAGCCGGAGACGTAGATGTAGACGTTCTCGCGATCACGCGGGTTCTCGACGACCGTGTGCGTGTGCGAGCCGCGGCAGGTCTGCACGCCGGCGACGAGCTTCGGGTTGCGGATGTCGGAGATGTCGAAGACGCGGACGCCGCGGAAGCGGGCCGGGTTCGACTGGCCCGTCGGGGCCTGGGTGCCGCAGTCGGTGCGGCCGTTGAAGGCCTCGGCCGAGAGGAACATCAGCTTGCCGTACACGGAGACGTCGTTCTGCGAGGCCGGGCAGGTGACCGCGGCGACGAGCTGCGGGCTGGACGGATTCGAGATGTCCCAGATCACCGGGCCGTTGTAGTTGCCCTGGATGACGTAGTTGCCGCTGAAGGCGAGGTCGGAGTTCGTGATGCCGAGGAAGCCTTCGGGCGAGCGCGCGGAGGCCACGACGCGCATGCCGCTGGTGGCGACGCCGGCGTCAAAGAGACCGGCGGAAAGACCGACGCGCGCGTCGCTCTGGAACCGCGTGCCCGTGGGGCCACGCAGCTGGCTGTTGGACTGGCTCGCGGCTGGCGAGGTCTGGACCGGCTGCTGGGTGCACGCCACGACAACGATCGCGGCGGCAGCCAGCGCGGCCCGATGGAACATCTGCTTCATCGGAACCCTCTGCTGTTGGTGATCCTGCTGGGGGAACTGCGACTTCATTCGGGCGGAATCCCGTCGCGCTCGAGGAGCATGGTGATCATGCGACGGATTTCGGTGGACTGATCGACTTCGACGTCCGCCGCGAAGCGGAAGACGGTTTCGTCGATCGCGCCACCGTCGCGGATGAGCGTCTGCACCATCGTGACGGCGCCACGGTGGTGGTTGATCATCCGCTGGAGGAA
>PNKF01000399.1 GCA_013822285.1 Gemmatimonas sp. | reverse complement strand
CAAGATTGCCGACTATGGCATCGTCGGGGACGTGCTGACGATCCTGCCGGTGCTGACGGAAGCGGTGAAGAAGGCGAAGGCGTAGCGTGGTGCTGACGGGGGGCGCGCGGTAGTTTTTCCCCATGCCCCCCGTCAACGGCTTCTTCCTCGGCATCATCGTCCTCGCGCTGGGTTTCTTCAGCTACAACATCCAGCGCCTCATCGGCTACCTGCAGCTCGGTCGCCTCGACGACGTCCGGTGGACGCAGATCCCGACCCGCGTCGGCAACTTCCTGCGCATCGGCATCTTCCAAGAGAAGATTTTCCGCGATTCCATCGCGGGCCCGATGCACGCCCTCATCTTCTGGGGCTTCCTCGTCCTCGGCGCCTCCACCACCGAGTTCCTCATCGGTGGCGTGCTGCCGAGCTTCGGCTACGACAACTTCCTGCCGGAGCCGATCTACCGCCTCTACGTGCTGAGCCAGGAAGGCATCGCCGCGGTCGTCCTCGCGATGGTGGCGATGGCGCTCTGGCGCCGGCTCACGCACCGCGTGCCGCGCCTCGAGGGCGCCGAGACGCATCCGAACGATCCGCTCCTCATCCTGAGCTGGATCGCGGCCCTGATGATCACGATGTTCCTCGCCGAGGCCTTCCACTTCGTCGGCGAACCGACCGAGATGGCGCGCGCCTTCCCGGTCAGCTATCCGATTTCGAACACGCTGCGGGCCATCGGCTTCGCCGAGGGCGGCGCCGCGGCGCACACGCTGCAGGGCTTCTTCTGGTGGTCCCATGCGCTGCTCGTGCTCGGCTTCCTGAACTACCTGCCGTACTCGAAGCATCTGCACGTCGTCGTCTCGCTGCCGAATACCTTCCTCTCGAACACCAGCGGCCCGGGCACGGTCGGTACGATGCGCCCGCTGGACTTCGAGGGCCGCGACGCCGAGCAGTTCGGCGCCTCGGACGTCGAACACCTCAGCTGGAAGTCGCTGCTCGACGGCTACGCCTGCACGGAGTGCGGTCGCTGCACCAGCGTCTGCCCGGCGAAC
>PNKF01000398.1 GCA_013822285.1 Gemmatimonas sp. | reverse complement strand
CGCGGAGAAGTCCGAGCCGCCGCGACCCAGGGTGGTCGTGACGCCCGCGCGCGTCGAGCCGATGTAGCCGCCGAGCACGGGGACCTTGCCCTCGCGCAGCAACGGCGCGATGGCCGCGCGGCAGGCGATCGCGATGTCATCCGTCAGCGGCTCGCCGCGGCCAAAATCCTCGCTGGTGACCATGACGCGACGGGCATCGACGAACACCGCCGGCAGCCCCGCCTTCTGCATCGCCGCCGCGACGATCGGCGCCGACAGCCGTTCGCCCATCGAGGCCACGGCGTCGTGGGAGCGCGGCGTGAGATGCGCCAGCACGGAGAGCGCCTCGGCGAGGTGCGCGAGCTCGTCGAACATCGCAGCGGTCTCGGCGGCGACGTCGTCGTGCGTGCTGTGATCGCCGATGAGCTCCGCAATCGTCGCCAGGTGTCGCGTGCGCAGTTCTTCGCAGATGGCCAGCGCGACGATCAAGTCACCCTTTGCCGCGTGCTCGGCGAGCTCGATCAGGCGATTCGTGGTGCCCGCCAGCGCGGAGACCACGACCACGGGCTCGCGCTCCAGCTTGCTGCGCACGATGCCCACCGTGCGCGCAATCGCCTCGGAGTCGCCGACTGAGGTGCCGCCGAACTTGCAGACGATCATGCGCGCCCCGGCGGCGTCCAGCCGAGCCGGCCCGTCGCCACCAGGGTCTCGGCGTTGAGTACGGCGCTCCCGGCCGCGCCGCGAATGGTGTTGTGGCCCATCGCGACGAGCTTGAGGTGGAAGATCGCGTCCTCGCGCACACGGCCGACGGTCACCGTCATGCCGTTGCCGGCGTGCACATCCCGACGCGGCTGCGGACGATCCGGCTGCTCGGCCAAGACCAGCGGCTGCTGCGGTGCGCTGGGCAAGTTGAGGTGGGCAATCTCACCCTTCCACGCGCGGAGCACGGCAATGGCCTCGCTCACGCTGGGCTTCTGCCGGAACTTGGCCGACATCACGACGGTGTGACCATGCTCCACCGGCACGCGGTTGGCATGCGCGCTGACC
>PNKF01000397.1 GCA_013822285.1 Gemmatimonas sp. | reverse complement strand
CGCGGACAATGCTTTCAGCAACGTGTACAGCGGGCCACCGAACAAGCCAGGCTGCTGTCCCGTCGTCACGACGATGCCATTGGCCTCGGCCACGCGCTCCAGCCGCTCGGCGGCCGCTCCCGAGGCGTCGAGCGCAGGGCGCAGCCCGGCCAGCCAGCGCGAGCCGGAGAACTCCTGACGCACGGCCTCGGCGCGCGCGCGCCAGGCGGCGGCTCCCTGCGGACGCTGCAGGAACCAATCGGCCGGCACCTGCCCGTCCTGTGCGGCCCGCGACAGCGGCGAGCCACCCAAGGTCTCCGTGACGAGGCGCGGGGCGCTCATGCCGTCCCGCCCACCGGCTGCGCCGGACATCGCTGCATCTGTGCTCCCTGCATGCGTCGCTACTTGTGGTAGGGTTCCCCGCGCACGATGGTGCCCGCGCGGTAGATCTGTTCCATCAATACGAGCCGCGCGAGTTCGTGCGGCAAGGTCCACGGGGCCAAACTCAGCACCCGGTGCGGTCGTTCCTTGAGGGCCGCGCCGATGCCGAAGGCGCCGCCGATGACAAACGCGACGTCCTGCGCCCGGTCGCGATGGTCCTGCAGCAGCGCGGCAAAATCCTCCGACGTGTAGCTACGACCGCCTACGGGCGCACAGAGCAGCAATGTCCCGGAGGCTGGCAGTCGCTCGTGCAAGCGCCCCGCTTCCCGCTGCATCACCTGCGCCGGCGCCAATCCCCGGGCCGGCTCTTCCTTCACTTCCACGCAGTCGAGCGGCCAGTAGTGCGCCGCTCGTTCTTCGTACTGGCGAATGGCCGCCGCGAGCGCCGCGTCCCGCGGCTTGCCCACGACGGCCACCGTGACCTTCACCGCCGCCCCGGTCGCGCCGAGGCGCGCCGCTTACGCATAGATGCCGCGCAGACGATGCACCGTGGCCACGCGACTGATCGCGACCATGTACGCCGCCGTCCGCATGTTCACCTTGTGCTGCTTGGAGATGTTGAGCACCGATGCAAAGCTGTCCACCATGATCTTCTTCAAGCGGTCGTTCACCGTCTGCTCGT
>PNKF01000396.1 GCA_013822285.1 Gemmatimonas sp. | reverse complement strand
CGGCAGCGTCTACACCGTGCATGCGACGAGTGGCAACCTCAACAACCAGATCGGCGTACCGCAGACGCTGCTCTCGCTCGACGACGCGGCCGATGTGGCGGTGATCGAAGCCGGGACCAACGAGCCGGGCGAGATGGCGATCCTACGCGAGATCATCCGGCCCGACGTGGTCGTGGTGACGACGGTGCAGGAGGAGCATCTCGAAGGATTTGGCGATCTCGCGGGCGTGATGGCCGAGGAGATGAGCTTCTGCGACGGCGTGCCGCTGGTGGTCGTGCCTGCCGATGAAGCGGACGTCGTGCGTGAGGCGACGCTGCGCGCGGGCCGCGTTGTGACGGCAGGGCTTGAGCAAGGGGAGCGTCGCTCGACCGCCTTCGGACTCAGCGCCGATGGCACGGGCTGGTGCGAGGTGGATGGCGTGCGCATTACGGTGCCGCTGCCGGGCGCGCACAACCTGCGCAACGCGATGCTCGCCATCGCCGTGGCCGGGGAGTTCGGCGTGAGCGCGGAGCGCATCGCGGCGGGGATTGCGGCGCTGCCGCAGCCGCCGATGCGTTCGGCCGTGGGGCCGCTGGGGAGAGCGCTGCTCGTCAACGACTGCTACAACAGCAATCCGGGCTCGGCGCGCGCGGCGATCGCGCTGTTGCGGGACGTGGGGGCGGGGCGTCAACGAGTGGCGGTGCTAGGCACGATGCGCGAGCTCGGCGCAGCAGCCGAACGGGCGCATCGTGAGGTGGCGGAAGCGGCTCTGGCGAGCGGGGCAGAACTGGTCGTGGGCATCGGGGAGTTCGCCGCGCCGCTGAAGGCGCTGGGCGAGCCCGCACGCGTGCTGACGGCGGTGGATGTCGACGATCTCTGGCCGCTGCTGCAGCCGCGCCTCGCACCGGACGCCGCGATCCTGCTCAAAGCCTCACGCGGCGTGAAGCTCGAACGACTCCTGCCTCTCCTGACGACCTGGGCGACGACCTGAATGCTGTACGAGTTCCTCCTCCCGCTGACGCAGTACGAGAGCGCGTTCAACATCTTCCGCTACATCTCGTTCCGCG
>PNKF01000395.1 GCA_013822285.1 Gemmatimonas sp. | reverse complement strand
CAAGAAGCGCATCAACGCCACCACCGTCGCCGCGACCAACATCGTCGGCGAGGTCAGCGGCTGCGACGTCCTCCTCGTCGACGACATCACCGAGACCGCCGGCACCATCACCGCCGCCGCCAAGATTCTCCGCGAAAACGGCGCCCGCAGCGTCCGCGCCGCCATCAGCCATTGCGTGCTCGGCGAGACGGCTTACCAGCGCCTCAAGGACGGCCCGCTCGACGAACTCATCACGACCAACACCGTGCCGATCGACACGCGCGGCCTGCCGATCACCGTCCTCAGCGTCGCCGCCCTCCTCGGCGAGGCGATCGTCCGCATCAACTCGAACGAATCCGTCACCAGCCTTTTCAAGATCAAGGGCTTCTGACCGGCAGTTGCGGAACCCGCGGCGGCGGCTAATGTCCGAGCCTCGCCCCAGCTTTCTCCCATGAAAACCACCTTGGCAGTCCTGTCCTTGGTCATTGCAGTCAGCCTGCTCTCGTTGAGCGCCCAGACGAAGTCGGCTCCCGGCAAGATGCCGAAGTCGGAAAAAACCGGCCTCCCGCATCCCGAGCTCAAAGTCGACGGCACTCCGGTCGGCGAGGGCAAGGCCCCCGTGCTCACGAGCTACGCCGATGTGCTGGCCGACGTGCGTCCCGCCGTCGTGTCCGTTTACTCGAGCAAGATCGTGCGCCAGCGCGTCCCCGAATTCTACCGCCAGCTCTTCGGCCAGAACCTGCCCGACCGCGAGCAGACCCTCAGCGGCCTCGGCTCCGGCGTCATCATCTCCTCCGACGGCTACATCCTCACCAACAACCACGTCGTCGAGGAGGCCGACGAACTCAAGGTCGCCCTGAGCGACGATCGCGAGTTCACCGCCAAGCTCGTCGGCACCGATCCCAAGACCGACATCGCCGTCATCAAGATCGACGCGAGCAATCTCCCGTTCGTCACCATCGGCGACAGCGACAAGCTCCGCGTCGGCGACGTCGTGTTCGCCATCGGCAACCCCCTCGGCATCGGCCAGACGGTCACGATGGGCATCGTCTCCGCCACCGGACGCAAGAACGT
>PNKF01000394.1 GCA_013822285.1 Gemmatimonas sp. | reverse complement strand
TCTCCGCTGCCGCCCTCGCCGACCAGATCGCGCGACGCCGCACCTTCGCCATCATCTCGCATCCCGACGCCGGCAAGACCACGCTGACGGAGAAGCTGCTGCTCTACGGCGGCGCCATCCACCAAGCCGGCTCCGTGAAGGCGCGCAAGGCGCAGAAGCACGCCACCTCCGACTGGATGGCCCTCGAGCAGGAGCGCGGCATCTCGGTCACGAGCTCCGTGCTGCAGTTCGAGTACCACGGCTTCCAGGTCAACCTGCTCGACACGCCGGGCCACGCCGACTTCGGCGAGGACACCTTCCGCACGCTCGTCGCCGCGGACTCGGTCGTCATGCTGCTCGACAACCGCAAGGGCGTCGAAGAGCGCACCCGTCAGCTCTTCGACGTATGCCGCCGTCGCCGCATGCCCATCTTCACGGTCGTCAATAAGTGCGACCGCGTCGGCGAGGATCCGCTCAAGCTGGTGTCTGACGTCGAAGCCGAGCTTGGCATCATCGCCGTGGCCGCGCACTGGCCGATCCACATGAGCGACGCGGTGCACGGCACCATGTTCCGCGGCGTCTACGACCGCCGGCGCAAGCGTGCCTTCCTCTTCGAGCGCGACGAGAAGCACGGTGCCGACAAGGTCGCGACCACGGCCATCGAACTCGACGGCCCCTCCGACCCCAAGCTCCTCGAAGCGCTCGGCAACAGCGATGAAGCCCTGCAGGCAGTCGAGAAGCTCGCGCACGACATCGAGTTGCTCGACATGGCCGGTCACGAGTTCGATCCGGCCGCGATCATCAGCGGCGAGATGACACCCGTGTACTTCGCCTCGGCGCTCACCAACTTCGGCGTCGAGCCCTTCCTCGAAGATTTCCTGCCGCTCGCGCCCGCGCCCGTGGGCCGCGAGAGCAACGCTGGCCGCATCGAGCCCAGCGGCGAGGCCTTCACCGGCTTCGTGTTCAAGGTGCAGGCCAACATGGACCCGCGGCATCGCGACCGCGTCGCCTTCCTGCGCGTGTGCAGCGGGCGCTACGCGGCCGGCCTCGAAGTCACGCACGTGCGCACCGGCAAGACC
>PNKF01000393.1 GCA_013822285.1 Gemmatimonas sp. | reverse complement strand
GCAGCGATAGCGCCGGGTCGAGCTTGCGGTGCGAGGACCGCAGCCAGCCGAAGGCGATTGGCTGCTTCGGGTCGTTGGCGCCGTGGAACAGCACCTCCTGGCCGTCAGGATCGAACAGCCGCAGCACCAGGAACAGGTCGGCATCCGCCGTCGAGGACGAGACGAACAGTTTTGCGGCGGCCGGTCCGGTGATCTCGGTCTCCGCCGCGAACGGCTCGGCCAGGAACATCAGCCCGTCGCCCAGCGCCTCGAAGGCGAGGCTTGCCTCGTTCTCCGGCTCGGTCGTGCCGAGGCCGTGGGAGGCCGGATCGAGATAGAACCGCGTCCATTGCGTGCGGGCGAGCGGCCACTCGTTCTCGTGCCGCAGCACGAATTTCTCGTCCGGATGCCGGATGTTGAGCATGACTTTCGGCTGCCGGTCCCAGCCATTGTCCTCGCCTTTGAGGAAATGGCCGAGGAAGCGCTTCTGCAGGGCGATGCCGTAATCGGTGTAGAAATGCGTCCAGTGCGCCTGGCCGTGGATCTCGAGCCACTTCTCCTCGGACGCCGCGCGCATGAACCCTTCCGTGTTGCCGCGCAGATGCAGGCCATGCCCGCCCCAATTGCCGGCGGACAGGAGCGGCGTCGTGATTTTGTCCCAGTCGGCCGAGCGCTCGCGATAATACGGACCGTCGAGTGGACGGCGCGAGACGTCGCCCCACAGGTCGCCGCGGTTGCGCGCGAGCTCGTCCTCGGACAGCGTCTCCGGTCCGCTCACCAGGTCGCCGGTAACCGGATGGCGCGGGCCCCTGTCGCCGACGCCGTATTGCACGCGGAGCACCTGCCGGCCCTGGAAGTTGCGCGCGAAGGTCGACAGGATGCCGCCGTGATGGGTGGCGTCGCGGTAGCGGTCGGCATAGCCTTCCCACACGCACATGGCGGCGAGATGCGGCGGCTGCAGGCCGGCCACGCGCCATTGGTTCATGGCGTAGTAGGAAATGCCGTTGAGGCCGATCTTGCCGTTCGACCAGGACTGCGCGGCCGCCCATTCGATGCAGTCGTAAAGGTCTTTGGCCTCGCGT
>PNKF01000392.1 GCA_013822285.1 Gemmatimonas sp. | reverse complement strand
GCCGTGATCACGACGCCGGCGTGCGCCTTCAGCCAGCGCACGGAGAAGCTGAGCTGCGGTGTCGAGCGGGGCCCGTCGAAGATGAACGCCTCGCCGCCGAGCTTCACCCAGGTGGCGGCGGCGAGTTCGCAAAAATGGCGCGAGAAGTGACGCACGTCATGCGCGATCGCGATGCGCGGCTTGGCCGCGCTGCCCTGCGACTCGAGGTAGCGCTGCACGTAGCGGAACAGGCCGATCGTGGCGCGCGTGAGGGTGAAGTCGTTGAGCAGGTTGCTGCCGACGCCCGCGTGCTCGGGCGAGCCTTGCGGGGACATCGTGCCCGTCTCGGCCTTCGCGCTGACCGCGCCGATGGTGCGTCCGCGGAGGCCGCCGGTGCCGAACTCCATGTAGCGGTAGAAGCGGTCGTTCAGCTCGGCCCACTGTTCGTTCGCGATCAGTTCGGCCAGGCTCGCCTGCGCCCACGCGGGCAGGCCCGCGTGCCACCACGCGGTGAGATTCTCGAGCGCGCTCGGCAGCAGCTTGCCGGCAGCAGCGGCGACTTGGACGGAGGACGGAAGCGGATTGGCCATGGGTTAAAGGACTTTTTGGTTAAACACAGAGGTCGCAGAGGACACCGAAAGAAGTCAGCGATCGTTGGCGAGGCGGCTCACGCCGTCGACGAGACGAGGCACATGGAAATTGATCAGCAGCCCGATGCGGTGGCCGGTTTCGCGGATGCAGGAGAGCACCTGAGCGCGGTGGACGGGCAACACGGTTTCCAATGCCTTGAGTTCGACGAGGACCGCGCCCGCAACAATCAGGTCCGCGCGAAATCCCACGTCGACCGCCTGTCAGCGGCAAGGCCACTTGCCGCGCACAAGCCAATCCGCGCAACGAGAGTTCGCGCGCGAGACAGCTTTCATAGGCCGATTCCAGCAGACCAGGATCTTTTTCGCGGTGAACCTCGATTGCGGCGCCGATGATTTTTTCGGTGAGTTCGTTACTTGTTTTCAGAACCGTCCCACAAGACTTGGTTTTCGGCATCAAAAGCGTGTCATCCTGAGCGGAGCGAAGGATCCACGTGCTCGACGGCGATGCAGG
>PNKF01000391.1 GCA_013822285.1 Gemmatimonas sp. | reverse complement strand
GCGCCGAAGCAGGCCGAGAACGTGGCCTGCGGCTCGGTCACGCCGCGCTCGGTGCCGGCCAGCTTGGCCGTGTAGCCCGAGAGGAAGTAGTACATCGCCTGCTCAGGCGTGAGCTTGGCCACCGGCGGCAGCACGCCGAAGGCATCGGCCGTGAGGAACACGACGTGCTTCGGGTGGTTGCCACGGCCACTCGGCACGTGGTTGCGGATGTAGTGCAGCGGGTACGAGGCCCGCGTGTTCTCGGTGATGGACTGGTTGGCGAAGTCCACCTTCTTGGTGCCTGGCTCGAGCACGACGTTTTCGAGGATGGTGCCGAACATCTCCGTCGTCGCGAAGATATCGGGCTCGTGCTCCTTCGAGAGGTTGATGACCTTGGCGTAGCAGCCGCCCTCGAAGTTGAACACGCCGTGCTCGCTCCAGCCGTGTTCGTCGTCGCCGATCAGGCCGCGCTCGGGGTCCGCCGAGAGCGTCGTCTTGCCGGTGCCGGAGAGGCCGAAGAACAGCGCCGTGTCGCCGTCGCTGCCGATGTTCGCCGAGCAGTGCATGGAGAGCACGCCCTGCTTGGGCAGCATGTAGTTCATGACGGTGAACATCGACTTCTTGAGCTCACCCGCGTAGCGCGTGCCGCCGATGAGGATCGTGCGCTTGGCGAGGTTGAGCACGATGAAGGTGCTCGTCCGCGTGCCGTGCTTGGCCGGATCGGCCTGGAACTCCGGCGCGTGCAGGATCGAGAAGTTCGGCACGAAGCTGGCGAGCGCGCTCACGTCCGGGCGGATGAACATGTTCCGCACGAAGTTCGCGTGCCAGGCATTCGGCGTGACGTAGCGGCAGGACAGGCGGTAGGCCGCATCGGCGCCGCAGTAGAGGTCCTGCACGAACAGCTCGCCCTGCTGGTTCAGATACGCCTGCACGTCGGCGAGCAGCGCCTCGAAGTGCGCCTCGCTGATCGGCTGGTTGACCTTGCCCCAGTCAACGTCCTTCTCGGTGCTCGGCTCCTTCACGACGAACTTGTCGTTCGGCGAGCGGCCGGTGTGCGGCTTGGTCACGGCGACGAAGGGCCCCATGTGGGCCAGTTCGCCTT
>PNKF01000390.1 GCA_013822285.1 Gemmatimonas sp. | reverse complement strand
ACCTCCGCGGGGCTGACCGCCGCGCGCGGCTTCGTGCGCTGCACGACGTACTCGGCGAGCAAGCGCTCCGAGAGTGCGCGCACATCGGAGACGGCACCATCGATGACGATGACATCGGGGCCGGCCGCGGCACTGCTCACGTCGAGCACGGTCGCCCGCGAGTCGGCGCGCAGCTGATCCAGCGCCGGCATCGGGACCGGATGCGCGATGCGCAGTTCGTAGCGCGCCGACGCCGCCGTCTCGCTGCGCACGAAGAGCACCACATCCGCGCGATCCCGCTGTGGCAGCGCGGCACGTTGGGCGTCGGCGGCGGTGGTGCCGGTCTCGACATACACCGAGACATCCCACACCGCGCGCAGTTCCGGTGAGGCGAGCCCCTGCATGCCGTGCCCGAGGATGATCGGCGTGGGATGCACGAACTCCGGCGTGGTCAGCGCGCCGCTCCGGGGATCGACGACGGGCTTGAAGATCATCTCTCCTTGGCGCAGGAGCCGTAGGTGCTGCGCCATGAGGGCGAGGTTCGCGGCGTAGTCATCCAGCGCGAGCGTGCTGCAGCGCGTGGGACCGAGCTGCTCGGCGAGCGCGTGGGCGAGGCGGCGCGTGCCGCTGCCGTGGTCGCCGATGATCGCGTAGAGGATTGGGCGCGGGGAGCGAATCGTCACTGGTTGGGAATCCCCCCGGGAGTGGGGCGCGGGCGGACGGACGCCCCCCGCGTCCGCCGCCGCGCAGCCGTGCCGGATCCGGCGAACCATCGCCGTCACGGATGCGAGGAATCTCTCCGCAACGGGGCTCCGCAAGAACGCCTGTCGGGGCGGGGGAGACTGGGTGGCCATGGCCACCCGAGCGGGTGGTTTCGCCTGACGGAGTCCGAGCCTGGCAGGCGGTGAAGGCCTGAGTTCACGCTGCTCACAGATTGTCCTGAGGCGGTGGCGGAGGTATCTTTCCGGTGTTCCAGGTCCCGGGGGGCTTCGGCCCGCCAACCCCGCCAGGGCCGAAAGGCAGCAACGGTACGTGACGTCGTCGTCGCCTCGTCAGACCTGGAACACTCGCGCGAGAGAGCAGCCATTGGCTTGCTCCTCGCGCG
>PNKF01000389.1 GCA_013822285.1 Gemmatimonas sp. | reverse complement strand
ATCGCCGCGCGCCGCAAGGACTGCGACGCAGTCTGCGCGATGCTCTGCGTGAACGAGATCGTGAAGATGACGCGGCTGGGCAAGTACTCGATGGCCGACGAAGATCGGTCCCCGAGTCCGTGGTCGCCGCTGAACATCCTGAAGAAGCTGCGCGGTTCGCGCGACGAGGGCCGCAGCGCCGGTGAGCGTCAGCTCAACGTGCTGCGCCAGCTGCCGAAGCTGCTCAAGTTCATTCCCGGGGCGGCGCAGGATGTGCGCAGCTGGTTCCTCGCGATGCAGTACTGGCTGGCGGGTTCGGACACGAACCTGGCCAACCTCGTGAAGATGCTCGTGAACCGCTATGCGGCGGGTCCGCGCGCGGTGCTCAAGGGCACGCTGGATGTGCAGGATCCCGAGGAGTATCCGGATGTCGGCGTGTACCATCCGTCGCTCCCGGGTCGTGGCATCACCGCCGACCTCAAGAAGCTGCCGGGCAAGGGCAAGGCCGGGACGGTGGGCCTCCTGGTCGGGCGCTCATATCTGCTCGCCGGCAACACGGCACATTACGATGCCGTGATCCGCGCGCTGGAATCGCGCGGGTTGACGGTCATTCCGGCCTTTGCGAGCGGCTTGGATGCGCGCGCGGCGATCCATCAGTACTTCATGGATCGCAAGCTGGCGCTGCGCGGCACGCACAAGGCGACGGTTGATGCCCTCGTCTCGCTTACGGGCTTCTCGCTCGTCGGCGGGCCGGCGTACAATGACGCCGAGGCCGCGCAGGCGGTGCTCGCGGCACTCGACGTGCCGTATCTCTCGCTGCAGACCCTGGAGTTTCAGACCGTCAGCGAGTGGGAGAGCGATCCGCGCGGCTTGAACGCATTGCAGGCCACGCTGCAGGTTGCGATTCCCGAGCTTGACGGTGCCATCGGCCCGCTGGTCTACGGCGGCAAGGGTGAACCGAAGGAAGGCTCGGCTGCGGCGTCGGAGCCGATCGTCGGACGCGTGGATGCCTTGGCGGCGCGCGTGGCCAAGCTGGTGCAGCTCCGGCGCAGGCCGCGCAGCCAGCGCAAGGTGAGCATCGTGCTGTTCAACTTCCCGCCGAACGCGGGGAATACGGGCAG
>PNKF01000388.1 GCA_013822285.1 Gemmatimonas sp. | reverse complement strand
TTGGCCCTCGCCGGCAAGGCGAAGGACACGACAGGCTTCGCGGCTCTCATCGGCGCGCTGGGCGATGCGGTGAGCGGCGACGTCGCGCTGCAGAACTTCCTCGCGGCGCCGCAGATCAGCGCCGCGCAGAAGAGCAGCGTGCTGGGCAAGGCGCTGGCGGACAAGGCACCGCGCGCGTTCGTGCTCTTCGTGCAGAAGCTGGTGACCAATCGCCGGCAGATGTTGATCCCGGCCATCGCCACCGAGTATCACGACCTGCTGGATGCGGCCGAAGGCCGCGTGCATGCGCGCGTGACGGTGGCGCGCCCGTACGATGCCGCGGCGACGGAGGCGCTCACGAAGGCGCTGAGCGCGGCGATCGGCAAGACGGTGGTGCCGCACGTGACGGTGGACGAGCGGATCATCGGCGGCGTCGTGGTGCGCGTCGGCGACACGGTGATGGACGGCTCCATGCGTCGACGTCTCGGGAAGCTGCGCACGGCGCTGGTCGGTTCGCGCTAAGGCCGCGGTGAGTCGCGTCCCTGAGGGGCGCGGCGCCGCAGCGGGAGGGCCGTTCCAGTGGAGCGGCCCTCTATTGTTTCCACCGCGTGTCGGGCAGATTTGAGGCGTGACCGACAGCCCCGGACCGCTCGACCGCCGTTCGTTCTTTTCGCAGGGATTCTCCCGTGCCCTGCGCGAGATCGTCGGCGCGGTGGAACAGCGCGTGGTGCAGGCGCAGTACGTGCGGCCCCCGGGTGCCTTGCCGGAGGCGGCGTTCCTCGCGGCCTGCACGCGCTGCGGGGCCTGCGCGGATGTCTGTCCGGTGCACGCCATCACGAAGCTGCCGCCTGCTACGGGTTTCGCGGCCGGCACGCCCGTGCTGGATGTCGCGGTGACGGCCTGCATCATGTGCGAGACGATGCCCTGCGCGGCGGCTTGTCCGACGCCGGCGTTGGATGTGCCGGCCTGGGGATGGCGCGATGCGAAGATGGCGCAGGTGACGATCGATGCCTCGCGCTGCATCACCTATCGCGATGTGGAGTGTGGAATCTGTGCGCGGGTTTGCCCGGTGGGCGAAGACGCGCTGAAGATGGATGACCGCGGTCGCCCGGTGATCGGCGCGGCCTGTA
>PNKF01000387.1 GCA_013822285.1 Gemmatimonas sp. | reverse complement strand
CGATCTCGCATGCCCGCGCACTGGGCGTGCTGCTGCGCTCGATCGTCATCGAACGCGAGCCGATCTACCGCCAGCAGGAGACGGTGCACGGTTTCGCCAGCGGCATGTTCGGCGTGCGCGCGCAGGACATGGAGCACTTGAGCGACGACCGGCTCGGTCGCGCCCTGGACCGCCTGTACGACGCGGACCGCACGGCGCTGCTGACCGAGCTCGTGCTGGCCGTGGGGCAGCGTTTCGGGGTGCGCTTCGAGGAATTCCACAACGACTCCACCACGATCAGCTTCTGCGGCAGCTACCGCGCAGCCACCGGCCGCAAGATCCGCGCTCGCACCGCGCCGGTCCTGACCTACGGGCACAGCAAGCAGCACCGCCCGGACCTCAAGCAGCTGCTGTTCATCCTCACGATGAGCGCCGACGGCAACGTGCCGGTGGCGTTTCGCTGCGCCGACGGCAACGCCAGCGATTCGCGCACCCACATCGAGACCTGGAACACGCTGCGGGCGGTGGCCGGACGGGCGGACTTCCTCTACGTGGCCGACTCCAAGCTGTGCTCGCGCGAGAACATGGATCACATCGACCGCGCCGGTGGGCGCTTCGTCACCGTGATGCCGCGCAGCCGGCTGGAGGACACACAGTTCCGCCAGGCGATCCAGACCCGCACGCCCGAGTGGACCCTGGTGTGGGACCGACCCAACCCGCGCTACGCCGACGGGCCGCGCGACATCTGGTACGTGCACCGCGCGTCGCTGCCGTCGATGGAGGGCTGGTCCATCGTCTGGGTCTGGAGCACGATTCTCACGCTGCGCCAGCACGCGCGCCGCGTGCGCAACCTGGCCGCCGCCGAGGAGCAGCTACAGCAGCTGCGCCAGCGCCTGGCCTCGACCAAGGCCCGGCTGCGCGGGGCCGCCGAGATCGACATGCAGGTCAAGCTGATCTTGGAGAAGTACCACGTCGCGCGGTACCTGAAGGTGCGCCGTGTCGTGCGCGAAGAGCACGTGTTCAAGCAAACCCGCCGCGGCCACCCCGGTCCCGACACCGCCTACCGCAAGATCACCAAGCGGCGCTTTGACGTGCACTGGAGCACCGAGCAGGAGGCCATCGCCTACGACCGCAAGAGCGACGGCATGTACCCCCTGATGACCAACGAC
>PNKF01000386.1 GCA_013822285.1 Gemmatimonas sp. | reverse complement strand
CACCTGGTCCCGGTAGCGATCGAAGACGACGCGCTGCGCCGAGGGGTCGCCGCGTCGGCAGCCCTCGATCAGCGCCCCTTCGTCAGGGGTCGCAGGGGTGGTGTGATCGGCCATCCGGGAGTCTGACGTACGGGACGTCTGGAATCTTCCCTTGGCCGCGCCGACTGGCGAGTCGGCGCTAGGCCACGCGGTCGCGCTTGAACTGCAGCAGCACCACGGCCGCGATGATCAAGGCACCGCCGAGGATCGTCGGCAGGGTGAGTGCCTGCGAGAGCACGATCACGCCGAGCAGCGCCGTCAGGAACGGCTCGACGGTCGAGACGATCGCCGTGCGCACGGGGCCGAGTCGCACGAGGCCCATCAGGAAGAACACCCCCGGCAGCACGGTGCTGAAGAGCGTCAGCGCGGCAATCACGCCCCAGGTGCTGGGCTCCATCTGATACGTGAAGGAGCGGTCGGAGACTGCGAGTACGAGGAAGGCGAGCGCGGAGCCGATCTTGCCGTACGCGCTGACGGGCGCCACCGGATGGTCCTTGGCGAGCACGCGCATCATCGGGATGTACGCGCCGTAGATCGCCGCTGCGCCAAGCGCGAGCGCGACGCCGCGCCAGTCGAGTCCCGCGGCGTCGGGGCCAGCGGCCGGAAGACCGACCATCACGCCGATACCGGCGAAGCTCAGCGCCAGCGCCATCGCGCGGCGACCATCCATGCGCTCGGCGCCGCGCAGCGCCTGCACCAGCGCGACCCACGCGGGATACGTGTAGAAGAGGAAGGCCAAGGTCGCGGCCGGGATGTACGCCAAGGCGCTGAGCGCGACGAACACCAACAGCGCCTGCCCGCCACCACCAAGCGCGACGAGGCGCAGCATCTCGTTCGGACGAATGCGCTTGTACTGCCGCG
Organism: Gemmatimonas sp.; assembly: GCA_013822285.1. Taxonomy (GTDB): domain Bacteria; phylum Gemmatimonadota; class Gemmatimonadetes; order Gemmatimonadales; family Gemmatimonadaceae; genus Pseudogemmatithrix. The sequence continues at coordinate 249 of PNKF01000386.1, read as the reverse complement.
CGCCCACCCAGCCGACGAGCACCACGGCGGAGAGCGTGTAGCGCCACGCGAGCACGGTCGCGAGCGAGAGCCCTGTCGCGGTGGCCAATGATGTGAGAATGCTGACCGCCGCAAATCCCGCTGCGGCGAGCAAGGTGTACATCGTGCCGGCGCCAAGGGCGCCGGCGTCAGGCCGCGTGGGGGAGTTCATCGGTCGGAGGCGAGGCGAGTTCGAGGACGAGGATGGCCGCGACGATGCAGGCACCGCCC
>PNKF01000385.1 GCA_013822285.1 Gemmatimonas sp. | reverse complement strand
CGTTGGGCGTCGCATTCACTCCGCACGCAATCGGCCGCAACGCCAATGCCACGCACGAGCAAATCGCACGAGCCATCGTCGGCGCATGCTCGCAGCGTCGCCGCGCTTGGCCCGGCTGGGCATCACCGCATCGAAACGAGCATTCATGCGAAGGTCGTAGCTGTCACCGCAGGCCAATCCAGCACTGCGTCATCGCCGTCGAGCGCGTCAGCATCAACGTGGTTTGCCGCTTGTCAGTCAGTTCCACGATGGCGCTTCGCCCCAGCGTGCTGCGCCGCGCAGTCAGTTCATTGCTTCACCGCGCACGCGGCCTGGCCGGCTCTGAGCTTTGGCGCGAGGGCGAAGGCACTTCGACGCACCGCTACTCAACCCGGCCGTGGCCTGGCCTCATTCGCACGGCTCGCTGCGGCCTGTTCTCCGGTTGCCAAGCGTGCGTCGCCAGCAGCAGCTCTGCTTTCGTGCGGCATCGGAGCGGCACGCAGCAAGGCCGCGGCGGTTCGTCGGCCGAGCGCACCGTCGTTCCGCGCGACGCCCAACCCGTCGTTGCACCCGACATCCGTCAGCCTGCGGCTGCCGGCTGCGGGTGAACTCCAACGTTAGCCCGCGCATCTCGCGGAGAGCAGCATGCATTGCGCGCTTTCCGCTGCCCCGAGTGGTTCGCCCGGAAGCGCAAAGCCCCTTCGCTTTGGCTGCGCTCTGGCACTTCTCCGTTCACCAGCGCCGCGCAGGCGCCGTCCGCGCCCCGCATTGAGCATGGCACGGCCGTCGCCCGCACGGCTTCGTGGCAACTCACGCGCTCGAGCGCTGTTGCCGGATGCCACGCTTCGGGCGAGGCCGCTTTCCTTGTACCTCGCTAGGCTTGAGCGTCGCCTTGTGCTCGTCGCCTCGGTGGCGCTCGTGAGCCAGGGCCCTCGGTTGGCACCGCGCTTCCGGCGTCGCGTTCCTCGGGCTCCTCGCGGCGATCGAGCGTCACCCGCCGCTGCGGGCACGCGGGCACCTGTGCGCTGCGCCATTGCTTCGCTCGTCGGCTTCTGGCACCCTTGCGCGCATTGCTTGAGCATTCGAGCGTTCGCCACCGTGCCGCACGACCTCGTCTCCACCGCAGCGCGGGCTAACCCGTCGTTGCACCCGACATGCGTCAGCCGGCTTCGCC
>PNKF01000384.1 GCA_013822285.1 Gemmatimonas sp. | reverse complement strand
GATCGTGGAACCCTTCTCGGGGGTGCGCGGGGCGGAGACGGTGGGCGATGCGTATTTCGGCCTGTATCTCCGGGCGATGGGGCGGGGTCGTGCGCGGCGCGCCGACGAGCTGCAGGCGCTTCTTATGAAGGCGGGTTTTTCGGGCAGCAAGGTGCACCGGACGCGGTACCCGGTGTACGCCGGCCTGATCTCGGCTACTCCATAGAAGGCGGTCGGGGGCGGATCTCGCCCCCCGAGTGGTGGTGCAGGGGACTAGCGGGCCGGGCTTCCGGCCCTCAAGTTTTTCCTGAGGTGTAAATCTGCCTTGACGCTTTCTGGTGTCAGTCGTACGTTACGGACTGAAGGCTCCTTCAATATCAAGGACGCTGGTGCAGACTCGGGCGATCGTTTTCGAACAACCACGGCAACTCAGCGTGCGCGAGCTCACACTCGCGGCACCGAGTGCATCCGATGTCGTCGTCGACATCGCGTGGTCATCGATCAGCGCCGGCACCGAACGTCTGTTGTGGGAAGGCCGCATGCCGATGTTTCCGGGCCTCGCGTATCCGCTGGTGCCGGGCTACGAGTCGGTAGGCACAGTAATGAAGGTCGGTGATGGCGTCACGCAACTCGCGCCGGGTACGAGTGTCTTCGTGCCGGGCGCGAACTGCTATGGCCCCGAAGTGCGCGGCCTCTTCGGAGGCGCATCACGTCGCGTCGTCGTGCCGGCCTCACGCGTGATCGCGATCGATGCGTCCTTGAAGGAACGCGCGACCTTGCTCGCACTCGCCGCCACGGCGCTGCACGCGCTGCGCGGTGGTGCCGCGCTGCCGGATCTGGTGATCGGGCACGGCGTCTTCGGGCGACTGACGGCTCGGCTCATTCAAGCGCTTGGCGGCAGCCCCACGGTGTGGGAGCGCCACGCGGCGCGCATGAACGGCGCGACGGGCTACGCCGTGCTCGATGCGAAGGACGATGCACGCAAGGACTATCGCTGCATCTTCGACGCCTCCGGCGATGCCTCGCTGCTCGACACGTTGGTGCTGCGCCTGGCGAAGGGCGGGGAGATCGTGCTCGCGGGCTTCTATGCGACGCCGATCTCCTTCGTGTTCCCGCCGGCCTTCATGAAAGAAGCTCGCTTCCGCATCGCGGCCGAATGGTCGCCGGCGGATCTCGCCGACTG
>PNKF01000383.1 GCA_013822285.1 Gemmatimonas sp. | reverse complement strand
CCCCGCTGCGTCGAGGCGATCATCGACTCGACCGTCTCGTTGCCGCCGTTCATCGCCAGCGTGCCGCCCGTGCTCAACTGTTGCTTCCCGGTGCGCTCGGCCCAGAATCGATCGTAGGCAAGGTTCTTCACGACGCCGTTCTCGATCCACGTGGTGGCGCCGACGGGCGACCCGTCGCCGTTGACCGTGTTGGCGGGGACGCGGGGATCCAGCGGGTTGGAGTAGAGCGTCACGCGCTCGTCTACGACCTTCTCGCCGATCTTGTTTCCACCGCCGGCCTTGGAGAAGAACGAACGGCCTTCATCGGCATTGCGCGCGCCGAGCGCGCCGCTGATGAGCTGCACGAGATTGGCGGCGGCCGTGGGCTCGAGCACGACCGTGTACCGACCCGGCTCGATGGCGGCGGCGTTCACGGAACGCTGGGCCTTTTCGATGGCCCGTTCGGCCAGCGCCCGCGGATCGATGCGCGAGAAGTCGTTGTCCGAGGCGCCCGCCCAACCGGAGCCGCGTCCGTCTTCGGTGCGGACGGTGGTGGTGAAGGCGACGCCGGTGCTGCGCTGATAGGCGAAGAGCCCACGCGAGTTGGCGATGGCGAAGGCCTGCGCCTGTGCTTCGAGATAGCCCGTGCTGACCAGGCCGGCAGCACGCGCGCGCTCCGTGATCTGGCGGACGGCGTCGGCGCGGGCCTCGGGTTCGAGCGAAGCGGTCTGATCATTCCAGACGACCGGCTCTTGGTACGTCTGCGGTCCGAGCTCCGGCAGGAGCTCTGGATCCTCCGGCGCGAGCCTGGCGATGCGCTCGGCGTTCTGCACGGCTTCGCGCAGGGCCGCGTCATCAAGGCGATTCACCGTGACGTTGGCGACCTTCTTGCCGAAGACCGCGCGGATGTTCACCGAGGCATTGTAGTTGTCGCCGGCGGTGGAGATCTGGTTCACGGCGAAGCGCGTGTTGGCACGCACGCCGGAGTTGAGCGTCACGCGGCATTCGTCGGCCGTGGAGACCTCGAGCACGCGCTTGCAGATGGCTTCCGCCTCGGCGCGGGAGAGATGGCGCGCGACGGCGCGCAGGGAGCGGCTCGACATTAGGCCTGCCTCCCGGTGTTGATGACGTTCACTTGCTTATGTCGGGTTGGGGGGCAGCCGTGCGAGACGGCGTTGGACTGCGAAGG
>PNKF01000382.1 GCA_013822285.1 Gemmatimonas sp. | reverse complement strand
CCGGGCCGCTCCCGCAAAGCCGCGTCGTTCTGCTCGATATAGGCGGCGACCGCCTCGATCCACGGTTCCCCCGCCGCCACGGGCGCGTCCGCATGCGTCGCGGCGACGACGGCCCCAAGGCGGGCCGCAAGGTCGGCATCGAGCTCACCGCGCGCAGCCAGGTGATCAAGCGTCTGGCGCTCGTCGAACCGCGTCATCTCGACCACCCACTCGACCGGCGGACCGTTCCCGCCGAGCGCCAGCTGCCCGTTAGGCGCGCGCGTCACCGCGACCACGCGCCGATACAGTTGTGGCGCGAAGCGACGGTTGACCTCGAGCTCGGCCTCGCAGGCCGCCTTGCGCCTTTCCAAGGTGGAATAGTCCAGGAATGGAAACGATACCGCATGCTTGACCTTGTAGGCGTGCGCACCCGCCAGGAAGACAGATGCGGCGTGCGTGTCGATCCGGATCACGGCCGCGCCACCATGCGTGCGCGCATCCTGCAGGAAGGTGAACACGGCGCCTTGCGGCACCTCGTTCATCGCGCCCGTCGCCATTCGGCTCACCCGTCCCTGCCCCGCTGACAAGCGCGCCTCTCGCACTCCGGATCGTCGTATAATTTAATATATTGAAATGCACGGCCGGTTGGCGCGTTGAGCCAGGTCAAACGCCGCACGATTGTTCTTTGCGGCCACTCGTCGTCAGTTATCCAATTTGGATCAGTGGTGATTGCGCGGCGCTCATGCTTTGAATAGTTTGTCGTAACGTTCATCTTCACCCGCTGTTGCGCCAGATCATATCTTTAATAGGCCGTTCTGGTTGATACGCCCTTTTGATCGCGCGAGCGCGCCGTTGATTTTGGAACCTTCACGATGACCTGCACGACCATTATGGTGCATATCGACCCCGAATGCGCGTCCCCCGCACGGGTCCGGCTTGCGCGCGGCCTCGCGGACCGCTGGGACGCGCGGTTGATCGGCGTGGCCGCCTGTGGAATAGCGCCGATCGTCGGCTGGCCGGGCGTCGAGATCGCGCGTCAAGGGGGGCAGGACGAGTACCGCGAGTTGCAGGACCTGCTGGCGCGGACGCAGGCCCAATTTCAAGCAGCCGCGCAGGGCCTTCGCCAGCCTCCCGAATGGCGGGCGCAGGTCGGGATGCCGACCGACTTCATGATCCGCGAAAGTCGTGCCGCCGACTTGCTC
>PNKF01000381.1 GCA_013822285.1 Gemmatimonas sp. | reverse complement strand
ATTGAGGTACAGCGTCTTGCGCCAGGTGCGGCCGGCATCGGTCGTCTTGAAGATGCCGCGTTCGGTGTTGCGCTTGAACAGGTCGCCGGTGGCGGAGACCCATGCGGTGTTCGGGTCCGTCGGATGCACGCGCAGCGCACCGATCTGTCCGGCGTTGTAGAGGCCGGCGAAGTTCCAGGTCGCGCCGGCGTCCGTGCTGCGGTACACGCCGCGGCCGGTCGACACGTTGCTGCGCGCGCCGTCGGAGCCGGTGCCGACCCAGATCACGTTCGGATCGCTATCGGCGACGGTGATCGCGCCCATGGAGCCGAGCGGGATCTTGCCGTCGGAGATCGGCTGCCAGCTCTCGCCGCCGTCGGTGGTGCGGAAGAGCCCGCCACTGGCGACGCCCATGTAGAAGGTGCGCGGCTGGGAGGGCACGCCGGCAACCGCCGTCACGCGTCCGCCCACCGAGTGGCCGGCGTAGCGGAACGACATCCCCGCGAAGGCCGCAGGATCGATGCCGCTGCGCTGGGCGGCCGGCGCCGGTGCGCTGGGGCGCGGCGCCGGGCGCTGCGCGGAGAGGGTCGTGGCGGCGCCGAGCGCCAACGTGAACACTGCGGAGAGAGTTCTGCCCATCATCACGGGATCTCGGTTGAGAGCGGAGAGGAGGACCTCGCAGCTTCTGGCGTGCCGAAGCGAGGTCCCGACATGCTACCACAAGTTACGCATGCGCGCCCCGAGTGTTGCCCCGTTCTCGCAGCGGTGCCCTGACCCGCGCTCGTGCGCGTCGAGCGGGAGCCCCCATGCCCTTCGCGGCCTGACCGCTTCGCGCACGGCCGCTGCGGGCACGGGGGCCCCCGCTCTCTCATGTATCGTGGCCACGTATGGCCCTCGGCGGAGCTGATGCTCGCACGCCCGTAGGGGCCGTGCTCGCAGAGGTCAGGCCCCGTAGGGCGTGCGGGCATCCGCTCCGCATCTCTCCATAAGCAGCGAAGGCACGGAGGCGAGAACGCCCCCGTGCCTTCGCGAAGCAAAGTGTGGAGCCGCGAAGGCCCCACCCGCCACTACATCGCGATGTTGCCCTGCTGCTGCCGGATCTTCTCCATGTACTTCCGGAAGAAATGCTTCTGGATGTCGTTCATGTCGATCTCGCGGCCCTGGATGTAGGCCTGCTCGATGTTCGACGTCATGTCCAGTGGCGTGCCCGTCGTGAT
>PNKF01000380.1 GCA_013822285.1 Gemmatimonas sp. | reverse complement strand
ACGAGCCCGATTGGCCCGGCAAGTTCGGGCCGATCCCCTGGGTGTACGCGGAGATCGCCCGCGCGCTCGCCGAGCACGAGCGCGTGAACATCCTCGTGCACGACGAGAAGACCGAAGAAGAAGCCTGGCACTGCCTGCGCATGCACGAGGTGAAGCAGGGTCGCATCCACTTGATGCAGTGCCCGACGGACCGCGTGTGGCTGCGCGACTCCGCGCCGACCTTCGTGCACGACGCCAATGGCGACGTGCAGGCCGTGAACTGGGATTTCAACGCCTGGGCGAAGTACGAGAACTTCCAGCGCGACCAGAAGATCGGCGCGTTCATCGCCGACCATACGGGCCTGCCGCTCTCGCAACCGCAGCGCCACGACGGCAAGGGCCGCGTAGTGCTCGAAGGCGGCGGCATCGAGACCGATGGCCGCGGCACGATGCTCGTGACCGAGGAGTGGCTGCTCACGGACGTCCAGGTGCGCAATCCGGGATTCACGCGCGCCGACTACGAGCGCCTGTTCGCCGAGACGCTGGGCATCACCAAGACGATTTGGCTCGGGGAAGGCTGCGTCGGCGACGATACGCACGGCCACGTCGACGACATCGCGCGCTTTGTGGCACCCGGCGTGATGGTGCTGGCCCACGAGGAAGACCCGAACGACGAGAATCACGCGCGTTCACTGGACAACGTCCGACGCCTCAAAGGCGCGACGGATGCGGAGGGCAACCCGATCCGCGTGGTCACGCTGCCGTATCCGCGGCCGGTGATCATGGACGGCGCGCGCCTGCCCGCGAGCTACGCGAACTTCTACATCGCGAACGGGGTAGTCATCGTCCCGACGTTCAACGACCCGAATGACCGGATCGCGTTGAACACCCTCGCCGAGCTGATGCCCACGCGCCAGATTGTCGGCATCCACGCCGTGGACCTCGTCTGGGGCCTCGGCACCCTGCACTGCCTCACGCAACAGCAGCCCGCGGCCCGACACGGGCGCGCCAAGACCTCGCGATGACCCACGACGCGCTGCGTTCCGCCCTCGAAGCCAGGCTCGGCGAGCAGTACCAGATCGAGTCGCTGCTCGGACAGGGCGGAATGGGCAGCGTGTTCCGCGCGATGGACCGGACGCTGCACCGTCCGGTGGCCATCAAGGTGATCAGCGGCGACGTCGCGCTGAATCCGCAGTTGAAGGAGCGCTTTCTCCTCGAA
>PNKF01000379.1 GCA_013822285.1 Gemmatimonas sp. | reverse complement strand
CTATGTGCCCTACGTGATCGAAACATCCGTCGGTGCCGATCGCGTGACGCTGGCGATCATGGTGAATGCGTTGCGCGAAGAGGCTGTCCCGGGCGAGCAGGAAGGTCGCACGGTGATGGGCTTCCATCCGGTGCTGGCGCCGATCAAGGCTGGCGTGTTCCCGCTCACCAAGAAGGACGGACAGCCGGAGATGGCGGAGAAGCTCGCGGCGGCGCTGCGCAAGAAGTTCAACGTCTTCTACGACGAAGCGGGCGCGATCGGGCGTCGCTATCGCCGGCAGGACGAAGCCGGCACGCCGTTCGGCATCACCATCGACGGCGACTCGACGGCCAACAACGACGTGACGATCCGCTTCCGCGACAACATGGGGCAGATCCGCGTCGGGGCGGAGCAGGTCGTGGACGTGCTCACGAAGTACCTCGAGGCCGACCACATGACGGCTGATTCCACGCTCGTCGGCTGAGGCACGCGATGCCTGTCCGTGACGCCGAGGGGGGGCCGCTCGACGCGCTGCGCGCCCGCGGCGAGGCCTTCCTCGAGGCGATCTCCACCGAGTACCACGCGGCGTACGCGGGGCTCAAGCCCGCGCCGCAGATCCAGCCCATCTATGCGGCGCATGCCGCGGCGTACGGCGACGAGGCCTTCGCGCAGGCGCTGGAGCTGTTGCAGGGATCCGTCGAAGGCAGTGAGGCGCGCCGCTCGGCGCGTCTCCTCGTGGATTGGTTGCTGGAATCGCGCGTCGGCCGCGACTTGGCCTCCCTCGATGAACGCGAGATCGCCTGGGAGAACGCGGCGATCGTCGCCTTGCCCGATGGCTCGAAGGAGCCGTATCAGCGGGTGCCCATCACGCTGGGCAACACCCGCGATGCCGCCGCCCGCCACACGCTCGACGACGCACGCGCGCGGCTCGTGTTGGCCGAGCTCGCGCCGATGCGTCAGGAGAAGCTCGAGCGCGAACATGAGGTGGTCGCGAAGCTCGGCATCGCCGGCACGTACAACGCGACGTGGGAGACGCTGAGCGGCATTTCGCTGGCCGCGCTGCGCAGTGAGTGCGAAGCCTTCCTGCGCGACACCCAGCACATCTGGGACGACGTGTTTCCCGAGTTCCTGAAGCAGGGGCTGGGCATCACGCCCGCGGAAGCCACGCGCGCCGACGTGGCCGCGCTGATGCGCGCGCCGGAGTTCGATGCCCACTTCACC
>PNKF01000378.1 GCA_013822285.1 Gemmatimonas sp. | reverse complement strand
AACGTTGGGCCGCAGCACATATGCCTTCGCGCTCTGGCTTCAGCTCGCCATCAGCCCGTTCGCGCGCGCGTGGCTTCGGAGGTTCAGTTTTGACGCACCGCGTCGCGCGCGTTTGGACCGCTGCTTCCTTTGCCCGCAACGAACCGCTGCTCACTCGAGGCGATCGCTTCGCTCGCTCGTCCTTCGGTCCTGGCTGCTCAACGGAAGGTGCGCGCCGGAACGGTGCTGCCGCCGTTCTCTGCCTCCACCGAGGCTCTCGCCCTGGGCAGCGCTCGTTGCCCTCAGCGGCCGTGCCTTCGTTCGTGGCTCGGCCCAACCCGTCGTTGCACCCGACGTGCGCCAGCCTTCGGCTGTCGCACGCGGGTGAACTCCAACGTTATGCCGCAGCACAGGCACACGCGGTCTTCCGCTCAGTCCGTGCCTCGCCCGCCGCAGGCGCTCGCGCGCGAAGCACTGAAGGTGCAGCCGTGAGGCTTCGCGCCGCGCGCGTTCGGCGCGCTGACTTCTTGGCGCGCCACGAGTCAGTGCGCGGTCGAAGCAACCGCGGCGCTCCGCTGTCTCGCTGTCCTGGCTCTTGCGCGAACAGTGCGCTCCGGAGCGGTGCTGTCGCCGTTCGCTGCCCGCATCGAGGCTCTCGCCTTGAGTCACGGCTCTTGCACTCGACGGCCGTGCCTTCGGGCTTGGCTCGGCATAACCCGTCGTTGCACGCCGACATGCGCCAGCCCGCTTCGCGCGCTGGCGCATGCGGGTGAACTCCAACGTTAGACGCCATGAATCAGGTCTCGCGCAACGCAAAGGTCATGGCGCAGCTCACCGCGGCAGAGGCAGATTTCCGGGCCCTGTGTCTGCGCGTGCTGCCGCGAGGTGCTTCCGGGGGCGTCGACTACTTCACCAACAGCGAGTTCAATCAGCATCCCAATGGCGTTGCGTCCCGAAACGCTGACGCCGAGGCCCTGCTCGCCGCCGCGCGCAATTGCGTGGAGCTTCGAGCGTCGCTTTCTCTGCCAGTCGAAGGCTCGCTCGCGCACACATACCTCGCAGCGTGCCAAGAACTCGCGGGAGCCGATCCACATCGTCGCGGTCCTCGTCGTCTGGCCGAGGTCGTTCTCGCACGGGCTCAGCACAATGGCGTCTAACCCGTCGTTGCACCCGACCTGCGTCAGCCGGCTTCGCCGGCTGCCACAGGCGGGTGAACTCCAA
>PNKF01000377.1 GCA_013822285.1 Gemmatimonas sp. | reverse complement strand
ACCCGATGACGCCGAACACCGCCCATTCCTCCCCGAAGTACATCTTCGTCACCGGCGGCGTCGTGTCGTCGCTTGGCAAAGGCATCGCCGCCGCCTCGCTGGGCCGCTTGCTCGTCGAACGCGGCCTGCGCGTGACGATGATGAAGCTCGATCCATATCTCAACGTCGACCCCGGCACGATGTCGCCGTTCCAGCACGGCGAAGTCTTCGTGACGGACGATGGGGCCGAGACGGACCTGGACCTCGGCCACTACGAGCGTTTCCTCGATCGCTCGCTGACGCAGGCCAACAACATCACGACGGGCCGCATCTACTCGAACGTGATCACCAAGGAACGCCGTGGCGAATACCTCGGCTCCACGGTGCAGGTGATCCCGCACATCACGGATGAGATCAAGAGCGCGGTGCGCCGCGTGGCACCGGAGAACGACGTGGTGCTGGTCGAAGTCGGCGGCACCGTGGGCGACATCGAGTCCCTGCCGTTCCTCGAGGCCATCCGCCAGTTCCGCCATGACGTGGGCCGCGAGAACACGCTGTTCGTGCACCTGACGCTGGTGCCGTACATCGCGGCGGCCGGCGAGGTGAAGACCAAGCCGACGCAGCACAGTGTGCGCGACCTCATGGAGATCGGTATCCAGCCCGACGTGCTCATCTGCCGCACCGAGCGTCCGCTGGCCGAGGACGTGAAGCGCAAGATCGCGCTGTTCTGCAACGTCGAGTTCGGCGCGGTGGTCGAGAGCCGCGACGTGAAGACGATCTACCAGATCCCGCTGAGCTTCCGCGAGCAGGGCTTGGACGACCTCATCTGCCGCAAGCTCGGCATCGAGACGCCCGCGCCCGACATGGCCAAGTGGTCGGCGATGGTGCAGCGCGTGATCGCCCCCGCGCGCCGCGTGCGCATCGGCGTCGTCGGCAAGTACACGGACTACGTGGACTCGTACAAGAGCGTGCAGGAAGCGCTTATTCACGGCGGCATCGCGAACGATGTCGGCGTGGACATCGCCTGGACCTCGAGCGACCTCTTCACGGATGCCGCTCGCGCCAAGGAGATCGTGCAGGGCTTTGACGGCCTGCTCGTACCCGGCGGCTTCGGGGTGCGCGGCGTGGAAGGCATGGTCGAGGCCATCAAGGCGGCCCGCGAGACCAACACGCCGTTCTTCGGCATCTGCCTCGGCATGCAGATCGCGATCATCGAGTTCGCCCGCAACGTCTGCGGCCTCGACGATTCCAATTCC
>PNKF01000376.1 GCA_013822285.1 Gemmatimonas sp. | reverse complement strand
AAGACCTCGACGACGGCGAACTTGCGCGCGTCGCCGAGGTGTGCCGCACCAAGGAATTCGTCAGCGGCGAGTACATCTTCAAGGAAGGCGAGGCCGGTAACCGGCTCTACTTGATCGTCGAGGGCGATGTGCGCATCTCGCGCGTCGTACCGGGCAGCGGCGAAGAGGCCTTGGCCGTGCTCAAGCCCGGCGCGCTGTTCGGCGAGATGTCAGTGTTCGACCGCTCCGAGCGCTCCACCGACGCGATCTCCAATGGCGGCACCAAGGTGCTCACGATCTCGCGCAGCGACTTCGAGCTGCTGCTCGATTTCAATCGCGAGATCGCGTACAAGGTGCTGTGGAGCTGCGTGCGACTGCTCTCCGGGCGACTGCGCGCGACGAATGACTCGCTGCGGTCGTTTCTTGCGATGTCGATGTTCTAGAGCTTGAAGCTGAAAGGTGGAAGGGAACGGCAACGGCACTTCCAGCTCACGGCTTTTTTTCTACCTGTAACTGCAGGTCGTCGTATCCCCTGAACCTGTGACGCTCATGTTCATCTCGACCCTGGGAGCGCGCTTGCGCTCCCTTTCGTTTGGCGGGCTGCTGCTCTGTGCTGCGGCACCTGTGATGGCTCAGGCGCCGTCCACCCTTGGACTGCAACGCGATCCACGGATCGCGGCGGCGTTGGCCGATGTGTCGCCGGCACGGCTGCGGGCGCTGGATTCGGTGCTCGTGTCGTTCGGCACGCGGCACACGATGAGCGACACGGTGTCGACCACGCGAGGCGTGGGCGCGGCGCGGCGCTGGATCTACTCGCAGCTGCAACAGTATGCGCGGGACTGCAATGGCTGCCTCAAGGTCGAGTATGACACGGGCACGGCGGTGATCACGCGGCATATCGAGCGGCCGCGTTGGCCGATCGTGAACGTGGTGGCCTGGCTTCCGGGGCGTGATCCGAATCGCGTGGTGGTGATTGGCGGGCACTTCGATTCCTGCGTGTGCTCGTCGCCAAACCCGATGGACGCAACGGGTGATGCGCCCGGTGCGGACGATGACGGCTCGGGCACGGTGGCGGTGATGGAGCTCGCCCGTGTGGTGGGCAAGCACTTCCCGCAGGGTCTCGATGCGACCATCGCCTTCGTGCTCTACACCGGCGAGGAGCAGGGCCTGCTCGGCTCGACGCAGTTCGCCGAGCGTCTGCAGCGCGAGGGCAAGACGGTGACGGCGGCGTTCACGGATGACATCATCGGCAACGTG
>PNKF01000375.1 GCA_013822285.1 Gemmatimonas sp. | reverse complement strand
GGCTGGCAACACTGCGCGTAGCGCACGAGCAGGCCGTCGGCGCCCTGGATCTTGATGCCCTTCGACGTGCGCGGCCCGCGCATGCGATCGATGAGCCGTTCGATCGGGCTGGGCTTCAGCGCCGCCGCATCGGCCTCGTCGAGGTCCGGGTAGATCGCCTTCAGCAGCTGCGTGACCGTGATGTCACCCGAGCCGATGCTCGCGTAGATGTGCTCCACGCCGTTGAGCTTGAGCGCCTCGACGCCGCGCCCGAGTTCCGCATCGGTGAGCCGCGCGTGCTTGCGGCGGCGCAGCTCACGCTCGAGGATCTCTTGCCCGACCGTGATGAAGGTCTTCTGTTCCTCGAGGCGCAGCCACTGGCGGATCTTGTGCCGGGCACGACCCGTGCGCACATGGGCCAACCAGTCGCGGCTGGGTCGCGCGCTGGGCGCGCGGATGATCTCCACGGTCTCCGAGTTCCGCAGCTCCCGCGAGAGCGGCACGATGCGCCCGTTCACGCGCGCGCCTTGGGTGTGCAGGCCCAGCTGCGTGTGCACCGCGAAGGCAAAATCGATCGGCGTCGCGCCCTTCGGCAGCTGGATCACGTCGCCGTTCGGCGTAAAGACGAAGATCTCGTCCTGGTACAGGTCGAGCTTGAGGAACTCGAGGAACTGATCCGGCGTCTCGGCGTCCAGCTGCAGCTCCAGCACCTGCCGGAACCACGCGAGGTGCCGGTCCAGATCCTTCCCACCCTTCCCTTCCGCCTTGTACACCCAGTGCGCCGCGATGCCGTACTCGGCGGTGCGGTGCATCTCGCGCGTCCGGATCTGGATCTCGAAGAGCGTGCCGCGCGGACCGAACACCGTCGTGTGCAGCGACTGATAGCCATTGCTCTTGGGCGACGCGATGTAGTCCTTGATGCGTTCCTGCAGCGGCGTCCACGCCCCGTGGATCACGCCCAGCGCGTGGTAGCACTCGGGGATGTTGTCGACGAGCACGCGAATCGCGTAGAGGTCGTAGATCTCCTCGTACGGTTTGACGCGCTTCTCCATCTTCTTGTGGATGGACCACAAGTGCTTGGGGCGCCCGCTCACTTCGTAGACCACCACGCCCGCTTCGCGCAGTCGCCGCTCCAGCGGCTCGGCCATCTCGCTGGTGAGCTTGTCGCGGTCCGCCCGCGTCTGCGCGACCATCTTCGCAAGCGCGCGATACTCGTCGGACTCCAGCCACTTGAAGGCGAGGTCTTCGAGCTCCGCCTTCACGG
>PNKF01000374.1 GCA_013822285.1 Gemmatimonas sp. | reverse complement strand
TGCTGAGCCACACACTCTTGCGGCTCCGACTGAGACCACGCGACCATCGCTGCCCGGTTCGCCGTTGACACCTACTGTCGTGCCGGACGCTGAAGTCGGAGCTGATCGATCCGCACCTCAGGCTCTCCGAGCGGGGAAGTCCCGTAGACGGCAACACGCCCCGACCCAAGCGTCGAGATGACTAGGCCTGGAATGTGGCCGCGTGCGATCAACACCGCGCGCGCTGGATCAATCACCTCGACTCGGGTGTTGAAGAGCTTGGACCACTCGATTTGCCGACGCGAAGCCTCGCCGGCTCCGGGCGGAAGTGCGCTCCACGCCTGGCGCCACGTGGTCGCAGGCACTCGCACGAAGCTCCAGACGAGGCCCTCGGTGTCAACCATCAGTCCGGTCACCGCTGGTGACGGCGGAGTGCGCGGGGTGCCGATGTCCTGCTCTGGCACATTGATGGGGATCGAAGGGCCGCGGCGCACGAGTGACGACTTCAGCCTGCCATCCGGCACCCACGAGTACACGGCGAAGGAGTGCGGTGTCGCACTCAAGAGCTCACCGCTCGGCGTTGACGCGACGTAGTGAAAGGTCGCTGCCCAGCTGCTCGATTGCGAGGACTCGGACGTCGACGCGAATGTGCGGACAACTCGCGCACTCGAACCGGACAGGTCCACGATATGGAGCCCGCGTCCCCTCGCGTCGGGCGATGCTATTGTCGCCGACCCGACAACGCGGGAGGGCCACTCGAGGACCAAGAGATTCAAGAAGGTCGAAGGCATCTGGATGGTTCGGTGGACGCGCCCGGTCGGCGACAATACCGTCGCGCGTCTATTGATGCCATCGACGAGGAGCACCGAGTCGCCAGGCAGCCACACCAAGTCGTCTACCGCGCTATACTCACCAGGACCGCGACCAGTTCGACCAATCGCGCGCGCAAAGGCGCCGCGCGAGTCGTAGATGCGCGGGCCCATGCGCTGCGAGAGCACCCACGTCTCGCCACGCGCATTGCGACGCACTCCGAGCGGCATCTCGTCGATCTCACCCTCAAGTGCGGCCGAATGCAGGCGCGCTTCGACGTTGCGAACGATCTGGCATCGGGGGCACTCCAGCGAGTCGCTTACCCGGCGCGCGGGCGCGGCTTGTGACCCTACTTCCGCCCACGGGCACGCGAGCATGCCGAAGAACATCAGTACCACCCTGCAGCTTGCGCGTCGCATAGGCACCAAGACCGGTTGGCTTTGTCACGGAAAGTGGT
>PNKF01000373.1 GCA_013822285.1 Gemmatimonas sp. | reverse complement strand
AGACCGCGACGGGTTGCGCCGGGTCGGCGATGGAGACGGGCTCGTGCAGGACGTATTCGAGGCGATCGAGGGACGCTTCGCCGCGCTTCAGCTCGTTGTTGAGCGTGCCGAGTTTCTTGATCGGCTCGTAGCAGAGATAGAGCGCGAGGATGATGGAGTTGAAGGTCGAGAGCGACACGCCGCTGCCGTAGGCGAAGACCAGCGTCGCGGCGATGCCCGTGGCGGAGAGGACCTCGATCGTGGGCGTGAGCGCCTGAGCATATTTCGCGATGCGCATCTGCGCGAGCACGAGACCGCTGGTGGAGCGGCCGAAGCGCTCCGATTCGCGCTGCTCGAGGCCGAAGGCGCGGACCTCGCGCGCGGCGCTGAGGTTTTCCGAAAAATGCGAGGTCACGTCGCCGAGCTGGGCTTGGAGTTGCTCGGCGCGCTTCATGACCTTGCGGCCGACATAGCGGATCGGCAGCACGGCGAGCGGCACGGTGGCCAGACAGAGAAGCACGAGGCCCACGCCCTCGGTGGCGAACGCCTGCCAGATCAGATAACCGAGCGCGCCGACAAGCGTCATTGGCTGCTTCAGGCCGTCGTTGGCGAGGACGGAGAGCGTGGTCTGCAACTGCGCGGTGTCGGCCAGGCCGCGCGAGATGAGGTCGCCGGTCTTGCGACCTTGAACGAACGACAGCGGCAGCACCTGCAGCTTGCGGAAGTAATCGAGGCGAATCATCTCCAGCACGCGCGTGCCGGTGAGTTGCACGAAGTAGCTGTTGAGGTAGCCGCTGCCCGCGCGGAGGAGGAACACCACGGGAATCGCCGCGGCCACCAGCCACACGGCGGTGCGACTGAGCGGTTCGCCGGTGGGCTCGAAGATGCGCGGGAAGACGTAGTTGATGAGCGACGGCAGACCGATGCCGCTCGAGGCGCCGTAGAGCAGACCGAACCCGATGCCCGCATACAACGGGCCGCGCACGGCCTTCAGGTAGCGGAAGTAGGGGCGGAAACGGCGGAGGCTCATGGGCGCGACGGAGCGAGGCGGAGGACAGATGACAGAGGACGGAGGACTGAGGCCAGAGGGAAATGATGAGTGACCTGCCAGGAGAACAGATGGCAGGCGGGCGGACGGTAGGTCCGGCTTCAGCCGGACCAATCAAGCGTTGTGCGCGGATGCAGTTCGCCGAAAGGGAGTGAATTTGGACCGGCTGAAGCCGGTCCTACTTCGCCGCCGTCAGTCCTTCGCCGCGCGGACGTCGAGC
>PNKF01000372.1 GCA_013822285.1 Gemmatimonas sp. | reverse complement strand
TTGAATGACGGCCTCGAGCATCTCGTGGATGGAGATGAGGTCGTCGACAATCAGGATGGAAGGCATGGGCGCAGGGAAGAACGACTTTGCGAGTCGCCCGGGCGCACGCAAGCGGCTTTCGGTCGAGTTCCCGCGGCGGCGGCCGAAAACAGAGTTTAGCATTCGCTTCACAACTTTCGCAGCGTGAAGCGGCCCCGGTGCGCGCGGGCCCGACCGAGCCGGCGCGCCCGGCTCGTCTCAGGCGGGGCGGAGTCGCCGCTGGTGTCGCCGCGCCGCGCGGATACGCAGCACGCGCCTCGTCGCCGCTGGAGACACCGGCGACCATCTTCAGCGGCTGTTCATCAGCAGCGCAGCGAAGTCCAGGCGCAGGCTGGTGACATCCACGTGTGCGAATCGAGCACATGGATCCTTCGCTTCGCTCAGGATGACATGCTTTAGAGGCCGAAACCCGAATCTGTGGGACGGCTATGATCAAAGACCGCCGCTACCGGTGCGAAAACAAAAACGCCGCGCCTGGAATGGCGCGGCGTCGGAATGAGGCGAGCGAATCGCGGGCGCGCGTCAGCCTTGTCCGCCGGCGACGGCGCCGAGCTGGAAGATCGGGAGGAACATCGCCATGACGATGCTGCCGACCACCACGCCGAGGAACACGATCAGCATCGGCTCGATCAGCGACGTGAGCGCGGCGACGGTGGCGTCGCACTCGGTGTCGTAGAAGTCCGCGATCTTGTTCATCATGCCGTCGACGTTGCCGGTGGATTCGCCGGCCTTGACCATGTGCTTCATCATCGGCGGAAAAAACGGATTGGCCGCCATGACCTCGGAGACCTGGCCGCCTTGGGAAACGTGGCGGGCGATCTCGATGCAGGCGTCCTCGACTTGCACGCGGCCCGACGCAGCCGAGACGATCTCGAGCGTGCGCAGGATCGGCACGCCGGAGCGCATGAGCGTCGCGTAGGTGCGGCAGAAGCGCGAGAGCGAGATCTTGTGCACGAGATTGCCGAAGATCGGCGCGCGCACGAGGAACTGGTGCCACTGGCGGCGACCCGCCGGCGTCGCGACGTATTTGCTGAACACCTTGTAGAGGCCGAACACGCCGAGCGCGATCGCCCACCACCACGCCTTGAGAAAATTCGAGACGTCGATCAACAACTGCGTCGGCGCCGGGAGCTTCGCGCCGAAGTCCTTGAACATCTCCGCGAACACCGGAATGACGAAGATGAGCAGCACGTTGACGAGCGCGACGGCCAGGCC
>PNKF01000371.1 GCA_013822285.1 Gemmatimonas sp. | reverse complement strand
TGACCATCTCCGGCTTGCCGATGGCCGCAATCAGGATGTCCGCGCGCCGCGTATGCTCGGCGAGGTTCTTCGTGCGCGAATGACAGATCGTCACCGTGCAGTCGGCGCCCTTCCCGCTCTGGATGAGCAGCGCGGCCATCGGCTTGCCGACGATCGTGCTGCGGCCGAGGATGACCGCTTCCTTGCCCGAGGTCTCGACGCCCGCCTCCTGCAGCATCACCTGCACGCCGGCCGGCGTGCAGGGCGCGAAGCCGTCGGCATCGCCGATCAGCACCTTGCCCGCGTTCACCGGATGGAAGCCATCCACGTCCTTCATCGGATCGATGCGGCGGATCACCTTCTGCGCGTCGATGTGCTTGGGCACCGGCATCTGCACGAGGATGCCGTGCACCGCCGGATCGGCGTTGAGCTTGTCGATGACCGCGAGCAACTCGGCTTCTGGCGTCGAGGCGGGCAAGCGAATCGTCTCGCCGTTCATGCCCGCTTCCTTGCAGGCCTTCTCCTTGGCGCCCACGTAGAACGCACTCGCCGGGTCATCGCCGACGAGCACGACGGTGAGCCCCGGCGTGACACCCTTCGCCTTCAGCGCCTCGGCGTCCTGCGCCACCTTGGCGCGGACCTTCGCGGCAATCGCGACGCCATCGATCCGTTCAGCGGGCAATGTTCGTGCTCCTCTTTTCGCGGATCGCGACCACCTTGATCTGGCCCGGATACTGCAACTCGGACTCGACGCGGCGGGCGATCTCCTCGGTGAGTGAATCCATGCGGGCGTCATCCACGTTGTCGGGATCCACGATGACGCGGACCTCGCGGCCCGCCTGGATCGCGAACACGCGATCCACACCCTTGTAGCTGCTGGCGATCTTCTCCAGCCCTTCCAGGCGCTTCACATACGTCTCGAAGGCCTCGCGACGCGCGCCCGGGCGCGACCCCGAGATTGCGTCCGCCGCCTGCACCAGCACCGACACTTCGCTCTCGTGCGGGACGTCGTCATGGTGCGCGGCGATGCAGTTGATGACCATCGGGTTCTCCCCGTACTTGGTCGCCACCTCCACGCCCAGTTGCACGTGCGTGCCTTCGTGCTCGTGCGTCAGCACCTTGCCGACGTCGTGCAGCAGCGCGCCGCGCTTGGCCATCGCCACATCGAGCCCCAGCTCGGCGGCCATCATGCCGGCCAAGTACGCCACTTCCTTGCTGTGCGCGAGGATGTTCTGGCCGTAGCTCGTGCGCCACTTCATGCGGCCGATCAGCTTGATCAA
>PNKF01000370.1 GCA_013822285.1 Gemmatimonas sp. | reverse complement strand
CTGGCCGAGCAGGGGATGGTCGGGCCCGAGCGGGTGTTCCAAGGCGAGTTCGGTTACTTCAAGGCCTATCACGACAACAAATATGCGCCCGACACGCTCACCCGTGGCCTGGGCGAGGAATGGCAGCTGCCGACCACCAGCATCAAATATTATCCCTGCTGCTTCCTCTCGCATTTCGCCATCGAGGCGATGCGCCGGATGATCGGCACCGGCGCGCTGGCGGCCGACGCCATCGACCGCATCCATGTACGGGTCACGCAGGGCACCTACAATGTCGTGTGCGCGCCGCTCGCGGCCAAGCGTGCGCCGCAGACCACCCAGGAGGCGCTGTTCAGCCTGCCCTATACAGTCGCCAACGCGGCGGTGCACGGCCATGTGCAGATCGAGCACCTGACCGACGAGGCGATCCGCGACCCGCGGGTGCGGGCCTTGTCGCAAAAGGTCACGGTCGAGGTCGACGCCGAGCTGGAGCACGCCTTCGGCCGCGTGATCGGGCCCTCGATCGTCGAGGTCGCGCTCAAGGACGGCGGCGCGGCGAGCTTGCGCGTCGACGCCGTGAAGGGCCACCCGGACAATCCGATGTCGTTCGACGACTGCGCGCAGAAGTTCTGGAACTGCGCGAAATTCGCCGCCCGCCCGCTCGACCGCATGAAGCTCGAACAGGCGGTCGAGACGGTGCGCCGGCTGGAGCGGCTCGACGACATGCGGACGCTGGTACGGCTATTGGCCTAGCGCTGATGGCGTCGTTCCGAGGCGGTACGATCGTTGCCCGTCGCCTTAGCCCTGCGGCTTCTCGATCTCGATCCCGAAGGTGCGCAGGAACATGCAGGCCATCACGTAGCAGCCGACCAGCATGATGATCTCGGTCAAGGTGCTCGGCCCGAAGGTCTCCATCGCGCGGGCAAAGGTGGCATCGCCGATGCGCTGTTCCTTGACCAGGTCGTCGGTGATGGCGAGCGCCAGCTTCTGAGTGGTGTCGAGGCCGGGCGCCGACGGCCCGGTCTTGGCGGCGGCAATCAGCTCCTCGCTCATGCCGACCTCGCGGCCGATGCGGGTGTGGTGATGCACCTCATAGGCGGCGTTGCACAGATTGCCGACGCGCAGGATGATCAACTCGCGCAACGAATCCGGGACCGTCAGCTTGTAGCGCACGGCGTCGTTGAAATCGATGAACGGGACCGCCATCGCGGGCGACCACATCAGCATCTTCCAGACATTGCCGCGATCCGGGCCGGTCCGCTTGGCGAGTTCGCCGGTCAGGCGTTCCGACAGTTT
>PNKF01000369.1 GCA_013822285.1 Gemmatimonas sp. | reverse complement strand
TCATCTGGTTCGCCGTCGCCGCAAGCTCTTCCGATTGCGCCGACAGCTCCTCCGTCGAGGCCGACACCTGCTCCGCCGACGCCGACGTCTCTTCGCTCGTCGCCGACACCTGCATGATCGCCTCCGTCACCTTCGTCGTCCCCTGGGCCATCTCCGCCGCACCCGTCGACGACTGCTCCGCCTGCTGAGCAAGCATCTCCGCCGAGCCCACGATCCGCTCCGCCCCGCTCGAAAGCCCCTGCACGTCAACCGCGATCTTCTGCATCTGCTGGGCAGACGTCTGCACCGAGGCGATGATCGACTCCAGCGCCGTCCCCGCCTGCGAGGTGATCTCGCGCCCCGTCTCGACGTCCTTGACCCCAGCCGCCATCGCTTCGACCGCCTCCTTCGTCCCCGTCTGGACTTTCGCGATCAGGTCCGCGATCTCCTTCGTGCTCGAGCTCGAGCGCTCCGCCAGGCTGCGCACGTTCTCCGCCACCACGGCGAACCCTCGCCCCTGCTCACCCGCGCGCGCCGCTTCGATCGCCGCGTTCAGGGCGAGGAGGTTGGTCTGGGCCGCGATCTCGTCGATCGTCTTGACGATGTCGCCGATCTGCTGGCCGTACTCGCCCAGCTGGTCAACCGTCGCCGAGGCCCGCCCCACCGCCGTCGCGATGTTCGCCATCGAGGCGACCGCCTGGCCGACAGCCTTCTGCCCCTCAAGGGCCGAGGCGCGGCTCTCTTCCGCCGCCGCCGCCACCTGCTCCGAGGCCGCCGCCACGACCCCGATCCGCTCGCCCATCTGCGTGGCTTCGACCTTCGACTGGGACGCGTTCTCCGCCGACGACGCGGCCGTCGCCGACAGCTCCTGCGAGCCCGCCGCGACCCGTTCGATCTCCCGCGCCGAGTCCTGGCTGAGCCCCGCCAGGCTGACCGCGCTCTGCGTCACTTCGTTGATCGCCGTCGCTATCTGCCCCGTCGCCGCCGCCATCTGGTCCGACGAGTCCCGCAGCACGTTCGACGACTCAAGGATGCTGTTGGCGTTCTCGCGCACCCCGCCGACGATCTGGCCGAGGCCGTGGCGCATGGCGTTGTAGCTGCCGATCGTCGCCACCAGCTTGTCCAGCATGCGGTTGATGCCCGCTGCCATCTGGCCGAGTTCGTCCTTGCCCGCGTTGTCGATCTTGGGCGTAACAGGCTGAGCATCCACCGTCAGGTCGCCCTGTTCCACGCCCTTGATGCCGTTCTCGAGGAAGACCAGGCAGTTCGTCTCGATCGAGGTCATCCGCGACTGCACCGCCGCGA
>PNKF01000368.1 GCA_013822285.1 Gemmatimonas sp. | reverse complement strand
ACTCGGCGCGACCTTCGAAAGCTTCCTCGACGCGGCGAACAACATCATCGCGATGGTCGTCGTCGCGCTGGCGGCGCGCGGGCCTGACGACGATCACCCCTACGGCCACGACAAGTTCGAGACGGTGGGCGCGTTGGGCATCGTGGTGTTCCTGTCGATTTCGTGCTACGAGTTGCTGCGCGGCGCGGCGAGCCGTTGGATGGGTGCGCCCGCACCGCCGATGCCCGCGACCCCGGAAATCTTGCTACTGGCGTCGACGTCGCTGATCAACGTCGTGGTGGTCGCGTGGGAGCGCCACGAAGCGCGACGCTTGAACTCGCCGCTGCTCGCCGCCGACGCGGCGCACACGGGCGGCGACCTGTTCGTCACCGGCCTGGCCGTGGCCTCGCTGGTGACGGCGCGCGCGGGCCTCTCGTGGACGGATCCGTATCTGGCGCTGCTGGTCGCCGGCGTGATCGCGCACAGTGGCTGGCGCATTCTCCGCGTGACGGTTCCCGTGTTGGTGGACGAGCGCGGCGCCGATGCCGAGCGCATCGCGGCGGCGGCCTGCCGGGTGCAGGGCGTCACCGGCTGTCGCTTCGTGCGCAGCCGCACGATCAGCTCCGGCTTGGTCTTTGCGGAGGTCACGATCACCGTCGCAGGTGACGCGCGCGTGGCAGACGGCCACGACATCGCGGACCAAGTCGAGGATTCAGTGCGCGCGGCGCTCGGCGGCACTGCGGACGTGACCGTGCATGTGGAGCCGAGCTGAGCTAGCTTGGGGGGCAACGACGCTCCCCTTCGCCCTCCTCGTCCCTGATGGCCCCGCGCCAATCGCCACGCTCGCTCCGCGCCGAGTATCAAGAGTTCGTGGAGCGTGAGATCGAGGACTACAAGAACTCCGTATCTCGCGAGTTCTTGTACAGCATCGCGGCCGAGGCGGACGTGGCGCTCGGTGGCGCGGCGCAGATCGGCATGCGCGACGTGCTCTTGGCGGACGAGGTGGACCGCATCATCGCGAAGCGACTGCGATTGCCGAGCTATGACACCTGGCGGAAGCGGCTGCAGAAGAATGCGAATGAGCTGCGGAAGCCGGAGCATTGGGGCCTGCGTCCCGACACGCCGCTGAAGCAGGCGATTCCCGCGCACCACTCGTCGGCATCGGTCCTCGTGGCCGGCCCGCGCATCGAGGGCTCGGCGCTGTACTTCGCGGCCAATGGCTGCGAAGTGATGGCGGTGGAGAGCGAGGTCGCGGTGGTGAACAAGGTGCTGCAGTCGGCGAAGGACGCTGGACTGACGGAGAAGCTGCGCGGCTTCGTCGCCGA
>PNKF01000367.1 GCA_013822285.1 Gemmatimonas sp. | reverse complement strand
AACTATTGGCCGCTCGTCGTGGGCGGCAAGGCGATCAGCACCTGGCTGCCGTACACGGTGTTCGGCTTCGAGGTGATGGTCATGGTGGGCGCGCTGTCCACCGTGTTCGGGATGTTCTTCCTGGCGGGGATCCCGCGGCTCACCGAGACGGTGGGCTACGATCCGCGCTTCAGCGGCGCCCACTTCGGCGTCTGGTGCGAGTGTGCGCCGGAGCAGCAGGCCGAAGTCGAGGCCATCATGCGCCGCCACGGGGCGGTGGAGGTGCGCGGTGAGCGCTAAGGTCTTCTCCCGCGCCCTCGTGGCGCTGGCCCTGCCGCTGGCCCTCACGGCCTGCGACCCGAACGACTGGCTGACGGACATGAAGCAGCAGCCGTCCATCGGCACCTGGCAGAAGTTCTCCAGCGATTCCGCAGCGGGCGACACCATTCCGTTCCGCGGCAACCCGCAGGGCTCCGTGCCCGTGACGGGCGTGACGCTCGCCTCGTGGGAAGTCTCCTACGCGCCGATCCCGCAGACGATCGACTCGATGTCGTCGCTGTCGAACCCGGTCGCCGCGGACGCCCGCTCGATCGCCAACGGCCATCGCCTGTACCAGGTGAACTGCGCGGTCTGCCACGGCGATGCCGGCGACGGCCGCGGCAAGCTCGCGGAAGTCTCGGGCATCGCCTTCGTGCCGGCGATCAACGGCGCGGCCACCACTGCGCGCAGCGACGGCTACATCTGGGGCATGCTCCGGAATGGCCGTGGCCTGATGGCGAACTTCAACCGCATCCCGGAGCGCGAGCGCTGGGACGTGGTCAACTACGTGCGTGGCCTGCAGGGCAAGTACGACGTCCCCAAGGGCATCACCCTCAGGCCCGGCGAGGCCCGCGCGTTCAGCGCCGTGAGCCCCGTCGCGCCGAACGTCCCGCACTCGTACCTCCGTCCGTCCACCGCCGGCATCGTGCCGAAGGCCGAGAAGCCGAAGGCCGAAGGCGCCGCCGAAGACCACGGGGACCACTAAGATGAGCCATCAGCACCATTATTCGCCGCCGCGCGACCAGTTCATTGACGTGCTCCGGACGAAGCAGATGCCGGAGATGTGGAAGAAGGCCTCGCTGGGCCTCGCGGTCTTCGGCCTCGGCCTCTTCGGCTATGGCGCCATCACGGGGCAGGCCCGTGCGTGGCAGGCCTTCCTGATGAATTGGCTGTTCTTCACGACCATCGCCTCGGCCGGCGTGATGTTCTCGGCCGTGCAGCGCATCACGACGGCGCGCTGGTCGCGCGGCGTGATCCGCTTCCTCGAGGGCTTCGTCGCCTTCCTGCC
>PNKF01000366.1 GCA_013822285.1 Gemmatimonas sp. | reverse complement strand
GGTCGGTCGGGTCGGTGATGCGGCGGCCGACGCGCTGGACCCAGGCGTTGAGTTGGGCGCGCGGGTCGTCCGGATGGGCGGCGGCGAGGGTTTCCCAGCCGGCCTCCACCTCCTTGGCGAACTGCCGCATGCATTCGGCGATCAGCGCGTCCTTGGAAGCGAAGTGGCGGTAGAGCGTCATCTTGTTGGTGCCGGCCGCCTCGGCCACGGCCTCGACCCCGACCGCTCGGATGCCGTGCCGATAGAACAGCTCGCGCGCCGCCGCCAGGATGCGCTCGCGCGGGGGCAGCTTGGTCACGGCCTCGCAGTCAGGCGCCGGTTCGGGGAGGGGGATCGACATTTTGCCTCTTGACATGGGGTGTGACCGGTCGGTATCGTTCAACTATGTTACCGATTGGTATCGCCAAATTCAAGGACCGCTTTCGCGCCGAGACGAAAGACCCCGCAAAGAGGACCTTTATGACCAACATACTTTACCTTACCAGCAGCCCCAACGGCAGCCAGTCCTATTCCAACCGGGTGGCGGAGCGGCTGCTCGACGAGTTGCGGGGCAACCATCCGGACGCCAGCATCAAGCACCGCGACCTCGCGCGGGATCTGCTCCCTCATATAGACGAGGATTTCGTGCACGCGACCCGCGATCCCGCGGGGCCGCGCACGCAGCGCCAGCGCGACCTTCTCGCACGCTCCGACGCGCTGGTGGATGAACTCCTGGCGGCCGATTTTGTCGTCATCGCCACCGGGATGATCAATTTCAGCATTCCTTCGACCTTGAAGGCCTGGATCGACCAGGTGGCCCGCGCCGGACGCACGTTCAGCTACAGCGAGAGCGCTCCTCGCGGCCTCGCCACTGGCAAGCAGGTGGCGCTGATCGTGGCGCGCGGCGGCATCTATTCGGGCGACATGGCGCCGATGGATTTCCAGGTCCCGTATCTGCAGAAGGTGCTGGCTTTCATGGGTATGACCGACCTGCATCTGTTCGAGGTCGAAGGCACCGCCTACGGCGTCGAGACGGCCGAGAAGGCGGTCGAGGCGGCAGTCGGAAAGATCGCCCGGCGCTGCGCCGAGGCGGCCGCGGCGTGATCGAAGCGTCATGCTTTTCTGTCAATCCTTTTCCAACATCCATGAGGAGCCGAGCATGTCATTTTCGCCGACCCCGCATGAGCGGATGAACGGCTGCGGCCGTGAATTCACGATCGAGGAGGCATTGCGCGATCCGCTGATCGCGGCAGTGATGAGCGCCGACGGCGTCGACCCGCACGCGCTCGAAGCCGACCTGAGGCAGACCGCGCTTGAAATCGAATGGGAGCGCATT
>PNKF01000365.1 GCA_013822285.1 Gemmatimonas sp. | reverse complement strand
TCGCCGTAACGTGTGCTTCTGCTGCGGACACTCCATAAAATGCGCCCGCGCAGCGGGCGCTACAATAGCGTGGCCGTCGGCAGCAAGCCGCGTTATACCGCGACACGCCGACCACTCCGACGTCAGTCGTGGGTGGGGCGCACCGCCCCCAGCGGTTGCCAATCACATTGCTCGAGCCGCAGGTCGAGACGCCGCAGTTCGAGCGTTGGCCGCGAGGAATCACCGACGACGTGCCCCAGGCCCGCGAGCGTGCGGCCGTCGCTCAGGAAGTGCGGATTCTCGGCCCAGTCCGCTGGTAGTTCCACGTCGGCGCAGGCTTGCAGCCGGTCAAGCTCCACGACCGTGGCGTATACCCGCAGCGTAGCGTCCATGACGACGCGTGCGGGGTCGGCGATGCCCTCGGGCGGTGCGATCCAATCCTTGTAGACGAAGGCGAGCCGCCCGTCCCCCAGCCATTCCATCGTCATGAGCGCGGGAATCAGCGTCATCCGTCCCGACCCGTTCAGCACCCGCAACAGGGTGTCTGCAAGATTGGGAGGAATGGGACGACGCGCGCGGCGGGGCACCGCGAACGTGAACTGAAGCGCTAGTGTCGAATCGTAAACGGATGCCACGTCACTCCACAGAAACGCGGACACGACACGGCCGTCGCGGGCCGCGACCACAGAGCGGGGGAACGCCGCGACGCTGAGCTGGTCGCGCGTCAGCGAGTCGGCCACGGCGAGCACGCGTCGGCCCGCACGCGTGCTCCGGTCGATGACGATCGCCGCCATGAACGGGTCGGGCGAGAGGGACGCGACGATGAGGCGCTCACCAATCGGCGCGGCCGACGACACGGAGCCTAGGCCCGAAGTGCGCCACAGGAACGAGCCGTCCGAGCGGCGGAAGACGGAGATCTGGCGGTTCGAGATGTCGGTGACGACGAGCGAGTCGCGGCCCCACAGCGTAAGCGCCGTCGGGCCCTGAAACTCGCCGGGGCCGTCGCCTTTGCGGCCGAAGGTTCGCACAGGGCGACCGGTGGTGTCGAACTCCACCACGCGTCGCTGGACCTGGTCGGTGACAATGAGGTGGCCATCCGGCGTAACCAGTGCACGCGATATGCGCGCCACGAAGAGCGAGTCGGACTCTCTGAGCGTGTCGACGCGGGCTACGAACGCGCGGTGTCGTACGGCTTGCGACGTCGCCGGCGCCTCGGCGCAC
The DNA here is from genome assembly GCA_013822285.1 of Gemmatimonas sp. Classification (GTDB taxonomy): domain Bacteria; phylum Gemmatimonadota; class Gemmatimonadetes; order Gemmatimonadales; family Gemmatimonadaceae; genus Pseudogemmatithrix. Next base: position 115 of record PNKF01000365.1, on the reverse strand, counting down.
CCCAGCGACACGGGGACGATAACAGCGACGAGACGGACGAAAGTGGACCAAGACATATTCATCGCGACACGCTTGGAGGAGACTGTCGGGCCGCGCTCAACATCGCCGCGTCGGT
>PNKF01000364.1 GCA_013822285.1 Gemmatimonas sp. | reverse complement strand
GGTCGAGGCCGATGAAGCCGCCGATGCCCGTGCCCTGGCCCGCCGAGGCGCCGAAGTTCACGTTGCCCGTGCGCTTCTCCTTCACGCGGAACACGATGTCGATGTCGCCCTGCTCATTGGCCGGACGCGTATCCGGGAACGGCAACGGCGTCTCGAAGAACCCGAGGTTGCCGATGCCCTGCCAGCTGCGGATCAAGCGGTCCTGATTGAAGACGTCGCCGGGGATGATGAACAGCTGGTCGCGGATGCAATTCTCGACCGTGAAGTCATTGCCGATGATGTCCACGCGATTGATGATCGCCGGCGTGCCTTCACGGATGTCCCAGCGCACGCGCACGACGGCCGAATCGCCGGGCTCGCGCTCGACCACCGGATTCACCTGCGCGTAGATGTAGCCGTCGTTGCTGTAGAGCGTCTGCACCTGCCGCGTCGCCTCTTCCCAGCGCGTGCGGTCGAAGATGTCCGACGCCACGGGCTCGCGCTTGATCAGCGCGCGGGCGCGCTCGGTCAGGGTCGGCGCGCGATCCCGGAACGGGAAGTACGCCGCCAGGCGCTCGCTGTCGAAATGCCGGTTGCCGACGATCTCCAGCCCGGCCACGTGGTACTGCGGCCCTTCCCGCACCTGCAGTTCCACCAGCGCCTTCCCGCGCGCGGGATCCACGATCAGCGTGTCGCGTTCGAGCTGGAAGTCGACATACCCGCGCTGCGCGAAGAACGTCGGGATCTTCTCGCCGAGGTCGGTCGCGTACACGTCCTCGTCGAACTCGCCCTTCCGGAACCACCAGAAGCCCTCGGGCTTCGTCTCCATCGCCTTCACGACTTCGCGCGAATCCACGCCGCGCGTACCCAGCACCCGCAGGCCGGAGATGGCGAGGCGTCGGCCTTCGTTGACGCGGAACGTGATGCCGACGCGATCGCCCAGCGACGTCGTCTCCGGCTGGATGCGCGCCAAGTAGTAGCCGCGGGACTTATAGAGCGAATCGATGCGACGCATCGACACCGCGATCTGCGCGGGATCCACCGGACGCCCGACCAGCAGCGTCACCTTGTCTTCCACGCTGCCCTGCGAGATCGCTTCCGTGCCCTCGACGGCCACACGGCCCACCACCGGACGCTCGCGCACGGCGATCACGATCACGGCGCGCGTCGTCGGCGATGTCGCAAGGCCGCACTCGATCTCGACGCTATCGAAGTCGCCCGTGCCATACAGGTCACGGATGGCGCGCTGGATGACGGGGAAGCTCAGCGAGTCCCCCTCACGCAGGCCGCTGTTGGCGACGATGGTCGCCCGCCCGACGCGCACGTTGCCCCGCACCCCGATGGAATCGGGG
>PNKF01000363.1 GCA_013822285.1 Gemmatimonas sp. | reverse complement strand
CTTCCGCGCCCGCGAGGCCAACGTGTATCGCCTCGCGCAGGTGTCGGTGGACATCATCGACCAGTGCGTGGCGCAGGGCGTGCCGTTCGCGCGTGAGTACGGCGGCTTGTTGGCCAACCGTTCCTTCGGTGGCGCGCAGGTGTCGCGGACGTTCTACGCCCGCGGCCAGACGGGCCAGCAGCTGCTGCTCGGCGCCTACCAGGCCCTGGAGAAGGAGATCGCCAAGGGCGGCGTGAAGATGTACGAGCGCCACGAGATGCTCGAACTCGTGCTCGTCGACGGCAAGGCCCGCGGCATCATCGTGCGCGACATGACCACGGGTGAGATCGAGTCGCATGCCGCCGACGCCGTGATCCTCGCGACGGGCGGCTACGGCAACGTCTTCTACCTCTCGACCAACGCCAAGGGATGCAACGTCACGGCGACCTGGCGCGCGCACAAGAAGGGCGCGGCCTTCGCGAATCCCTGCTTCACGCAGATTCACCCCACCTGCATCCCGGTCGCGGGCGACCATCAGTCGAAGCTGACGTTGATGTCCGAGTCGCTGCGCAACGACGGCCGCGTCTGGGTGCCGAAGAAGCGCGAGGACGTGGGCAAGAATCCCTCGGACATCCCCGAGGAGGACCGCGACTACTACCTCGAGCGGAAGTATCCCTCGTTCGGCAACCTGTCGCCGCGTGACATCGCCTCGCGCGCCGCGAAGGAAGCCTGCGACGACGGGCGCGGCGTGGGCCCGGGCGGCCGCGGCGTGTACCTCGACTTCGCCGACGCCATCAAGCGGCTCGGGGCGAAGGCCATCGAGGAGCGTTACGGCAACCTGTTCGAGATGTATCAGCGCATCACGGACGAAGATCCGTACAAGCGCCCGATGCGCATCTACCCGGCCGTGCACTACACGATGGGCGGCCTCTGGGTGGACTACAACCTGATGAGCAACGTCCCGGGCTTGCACGTGCTCGGCGAAGCGAACTTCTCCGACCACGGCGCCAACCGCCTCGGCGCCTCGGCGCTGATGCAGGGCCTGGCGGACGGCTACTTCGTGATCCCGTACACCATCGGTGACTACCTCGCGAGCAACAAGCTCGAGAAGGTCACCACCGATCATGCGGCGTTCCGCGAGGCCAAGGAGCAGGTCGAGCAGCGCACGAAGAAGCTGCTCAACGTGAAGGGCACGCGCACGGTGGACTCGTTCCACCGCCAGCTCGGCCAGATCATGTGGGACAAGTGCGGCATGGCCCGCACGGCCGAAGGCCTCAAGCAGGCCTTGGTCGAGATCCCGAAGCTGCGCGAGGAGTTCTGGCAGAACGTGCGCGTGCTCGGGACGAACGAGGAGATCAACCAGTCGCTC
>PNKF01000362.1 GCA_013822285.1 Gemmatimonas sp. | reverse complement strand
CGGGGCAGGGCGCTTCGGGTCGTGGCTGGAGAACAACATCGATTGGGCGATCTCGCGCGACCGCTATTGGGGTACGCCGCTGCCGGTGTGGGTGAACGATGCGGATCCGACCGAGCTGGAAGTCATCGGCTCGTATGCGGAGTTGGCGGCGAAGATCGGCACGCCATTGCCGGCGGATTTCGATCCGCACAAGCCGCACATCGACCAGTACACGTGGCCGGCCCCCAGCGGGACGGGCACGATGCGGCGCGTGCCCGAAGTGATCGATACCTGGTTCGACTCGGGGTCGATGCCCTTCGCGCAGTGGGGCTATCCGCATCAGGCAGGCAGCGCGGAAAAGGTGGCGCGCTACTTCCCGGCGGACTTCATCGCGGAGGGCGTGGACCAGACGCGTGGCTGGTTCTACTCGCTGCTGGCGATCGCGACGGGGCTGGGCGATGCGCTGCCGAACAACGGGGAACGGGGAACGGGGAAGGGTGAACGGACGTCCACGGCTGCCCCCTACCGCGCGGTGGTGGTGAACGACCTCGTGCTCGACGCGAACGGCCAGAAGATGTCGAAGTCGCGCGGCAACACGGTGAATCCGCGCGGCGTGATGGAGAAGCACGGCGCGGATGCCGTGCGCCTGTTCTTGATGGCGAGCTCGCAGGTCTGGGTGCCACGGCGCTTTGACGAAGCGGTGATCCGCGAGACGGCGGGCCGCTTCCTCGTGACGCTGCGCAACGTGTACTCAGGCATCTTCGCGCAGTACGCGAACTTCGGATGGGAGCCGTCGGCGCGGGATCCGCGCGTGGGGGAGCGTCCGGTGCTCGACCGCTGGGTGCTCTCGCGCCTGGCCGCGGTGGAGGCCGAGGTCGACGCGGCGCTGCTGCGCTTCGATGCGACGGCGGCGTCGCGCGCGCTGATGGAGTTCGTGACGGAAGACGTGGCGAACTGGTACGTGCGCTTGTCGCGCTCGCGGTTCTATGAGGTGGATGGCGACGACAACCGCGCCGCCTTCGCGACCTTGCACGAAGTCTTGGTGGTGACGACGCGCTTGCTCGCGCCGTTCGCGCCGTTCATTTCGGATTGGATGCACCACGAGCTCACGGGCAGGTCGGTGCATCTGGCTGATTTCCGGCGGACGGCGTCAGGCACGACGGATGCGGCGCTGCTCGCGCGCGACGCGTCGTTGGAAGCGGCGATGTCGGCGGCCCGTACGCTGGCGACGCTCGGACGCTCGGCGCGCGAGACGGCCGGCATCAAGGTGCGTCAGCCGTTGGCGTCGATGACCTGCGTGACGCCGGGCATCGCGGCGGAGTGGCATGCGATGATCGCGCCGTTGGTCGCCGCCGAACTGAATCTCAAGCAGGTGACCTTCGCCGACT
>PNKF01000361.1 GCA_013822285.1 Gemmatimonas sp. | reverse complement strand
TACGACGTCGAGGACCTCGGCACCAACTCGCCGGCCTCCACGGACTATCCGGACTACGCGCACCCGCTCGCCGAGAAGGTGGAGTCGGGCGAGGTCAAGCGCGGCGTGCTGCTCTGCGGCACGGGACTCGGGATGAGCTACGCGGCGAACCGCCACCACGGCGTGCGTGCCGCGGTGGCGTGGTCGCCGGAAATCGCCGCCCTGGCGCGGCAGCACAACGACGCGAACGTCCTCGTGCTGCCCGCGCGCTTCGTCAGCGAGGAGGACGGAGTGCAGATCCTGAAGACTTGGTTGGAGACGCCGTTCGAGGGCGGACGCCACCAGAAGCGCGTGGACAAGATCGAGGCCACGGGGCACGCAACGTCGGGGGACAAGTGAAGCCGGGCTGGAACACCTGGGATCGTCGTCTGCCGGGGCAGCAGTTGCTCGGCACCGATCCGGAGATCGCCGCGCTCATCGCCGAGGAGACCAAGCGGCAGAGCAATCACTTGGAGCTGATCGCCAGCGAGAACTTCGTGTCGCCGGCGGTGCTCGAGGCGATGGGGTCGTCGCTGACGAACAAGTACGCCGAAGGCCTGCCGGGCAAGCGGTACTACGGCGGCTGCGAGGTGGTCGACAAGGTCGAGCAGCTGGCGATCGATCGTGCCAAGAAGCTCTTCGGCGCCGATCACGCCAACGTGCAGCCGCACTCCGGCGCGACGGCGAACGCGGCGGTATACCTCGCGTTCCTCAAGCCTGGCGATACGGTGATGGGCCTCGACCTCTCGCAGGGCGGGCACCTCACGCACGGCTCGCCGGTGAACTTCTCCGGCCTGAACTACCGCGCGGTGCACTACGGCGTGGATGACAACGGGCTCATCGATTACGCGCGCATGCGCGAGATCGCGCGCAAGGAGAAGCCGAAGCTGATCATCGCCGGCTACTCCGCGTACTCGCGTGTGCTGGATTACCAGCAGTTCGCCGATGCCGCGAAGGAAGTGGGCGCGATCTTCATGGTGGACATGGCGCACTTCGCCGGCCTCGCGGCGGCGGGCGTGTATCCGAACCCCGTGCCGTTCGCCGACGTCGTCACGACCACGACGCACAAGACGCTGCGCGGTCCGCGCGGCGGGTTGATCCTCTGCAAGGCCGAGCATGCGAAGGCGATCGACAAGGCGATGTTCCCGGGCACGCAGGGCGGGCCATTGGAGCACGTGATCGCCGCGAAGGCCGTGGCCTTCCTCGAGGCGCTGCGGCCGGAGTTCAAGGACTACTGCGTGCAGGTGGTGAAGAACGCGCAGGCGATGGCGGCGCAGTTGGTGCTGCATGGCGTGCACGTCGTGTCCGGTGGCACGGACAATCACCTCATGCTCTGCGACCTGCGCACGAAGGGCGCGACGCTCACGGG
>PNKF01000360.1 GCA_013822285.1 Gemmatimonas sp. | reverse complement strand
TGGCGGGCTTCCTCGGTGTCCTCGACGACGAAATCCGCGATGCCGTGCACCAGCGCGTGCGAGAGGCGCTGGTGCACCGGCCCTTGGCGCCAGGTGAGATCCGCCTTCTTGGCCTGCGACTGCCCCTTGGCTTGGTCGGCGACGGCCAGCAGGCGTTCGGTGGCGTCGGCGCGGCGAGCCAACACCACGTCCTCGACGCGCTCGCGCAGGTCGGCCGGGATGTCCTCGTAGAGCACCAGCGCGCCGGCATTCACGATGCCCATGTCCATGCCCGCCTTCACGGCGTGGTACAGGAACACCGAGTGGATGGCCTCGCGCACCGGGTTGTTGCCGCGGAACGAGAACGAGACGTTGCTGACGCCGCCGGAGATGCGCGCGTGCGGGCAGCGCTGCTTGATCAGCCCCGTGGCTTCGATGAAGTCCAGCGCGTAGCGGTTGTGCTCTTCGATGCCCGTGGCGATCGCGAAGATGTTCGGGTCGAAGATGATGTCTTCAGGCGGGAAGCCCACGCGCTCGGTGAGGATCTTGTATGCGCGCTCGCTGATGCTGACCTTGCGCTCGACCGTGTCCGCCTGCCCCTGCTCGTCGAAGGCCATGACGATCACGGCCGCGCCGTAGCGGCGCACCAGCGTCGCCTGGCGGATGAACTCGGCTTCGCCTTCCTTCAGCGAGATCGAGTTCACGATGCCCTTGCCTTGCACGCAGCGCAGGCCGGCCTCGATGACGCTGAACTTCGAGCTGTCGAGCATGATCGGCACCTTCGAGATGCCCGGCTCCGACGCCACGAGGTTGAGGAAGCGCGTCATCGCCGCCTCGGCGTCGAGCATGCCCTCATCCATGTTGATGTCGATGATCACCGCGCCCGCCTCGACCTGCTGGCGCGCGACCTCGAGCGCCTCGTCGTAGCGATAGCCGATGATCAGCTCGGCGAACTTCTTGGAACCCGTGACGTTCGTGCGCTCGCCGACGTTCACGAAGTTCGAGTCGGGGCCGATGACCAGGGGCTCGAGACCCGAGAGGCGCAGGCGCTTCGGAATCTCGGGAATCGTGCGCGGCGGCAGGCCCTTCACCGCCTCGGCGATCGCCTTGATATGCGCCGGCGTCGTGCCGCAGCAGCCGCCGACCACGTTCACGAGGCCGCTCTCGGCGAACTCCTTCAGAATCGACGAGGTGTAGGCCGGCGTCTCGTCGTAGCCGCCCATCTCGTTCGGCAGGCCGGCGTTCGGATGCACCGTCACGTAGCAGTCGGCGACGCGCGCGAGCTCCTGTACGTATCCGCGCAGGTCCTTGGCGCCGAGCGCGCAGTTGAGGCCCACGCTGAAGGGCTTGGCGTGCATCACCGAGTTCCAGAAGGCCTCGGTGGTCTGGCCGGTGAGTGTGCGGCCCGAGGCGTCGGTGATGGT
>PNKF01000359.1 GCA_013822285.1 Gemmatimonas sp. | reverse complement strand
TACCTTCAGCGTCCGCGCGCCGCCGCGCGAGCGCAGCGTCACCTCGGCGCCGAGCGCGATCAGGCAGGGCAGCGTGTCGCCGATCGGCGAGGCGGTGGCGAGGTTCCCGGCGAAGGTGCCGAGATTGCGGATCTGGCGCGAGCCGATGCGGCGGATCAGCGTGCCGAAGGCGGGGAATTTCTCATCGATGAGGGGCAGGGCGTCGGTGTAGGTCGCGGCCCCGCCGATCTCCAGCGCGTCGGCGCCGACGCGAACATGGCGTATTTCAACGACATCGGTGGTCGAGATCACCCGCGCAAAAAACTCCTGCTGCTTGGTCATCCGCAGGCCGAGATCGGTGCCGCCGGCCAGCAGGATGGCGTCGGGATGGGCGGCGCGGAGTTCGATCAACTCGTCGAGTGTAGAGGGCGCGTGAAAGATTTGCTCGCCGTGGGCATATCCTTTCGCGCTCTTATTTCCGTCATCCTGAGGTGCGAGCGCAGCGAGCCTCGAAGGATGCACGGCCCCGCCGTCAGCCCCGTGTGGCAGCAGCCGGGCCGTCACCCTTCGAGGCTCGCCTTCGGCTCGCACTTCGGGGTGACGGGCGACGAAGCTTTGCTCGGGAGAAACCGTCCCCGCCACCTTGCGGCAGGCGTCCACGATCGAGCGATAGCCGGTGCAGCGGCAGAGGTTGCCGGCCAGCGCCTCGTGGATGCGGTGGTCCTCGGCCGGCTCGCCGCCCTCGCGGAACGCGAACATCGCCATGGCGAAGCCCGGGGTGCAGAAGCCGCATTGGGTGGCGTCGGCCTCGACCAGCGCCTGCTGCACCGGGTGCAGCGCGCCGTCCGGCGCCGCCAGCCCCTCGACCGTCACCAGCTCGCAGCCATCTAGCTGCGGCAGCAGCATCAGGCAGGAATTGACGGCCGCGAAGCCGGTCGCGCCCGGCCGCTTGAGCGCCACCGTGCAGGCGCCGCAGTCGCCCTCCGCGCAGCCCTCCTTGGTGCCGGTGAGCCGCGCGCGGATGCGCAGCCAGTCGAGCACCGTGGTGGTCGGAGAAACCCCGTCCTCCTCCCGCCATTCGCCGTTGAGAACAAATCGGACCGCAGCCATGAACGTCTAGGTGGCGGCGCTCATCGAGGATCGGAAGGCCCAGCGCGTGAAATACACCTCGATATAGGCGAACACAGCGTACATCGCGATGCCCTCGATCGCGAGCAGGATGAGGGCGGCGAACACCAGCGGCACCTGGAAGTTGGAACCTGCGAGCGCGATCAGGTAGCCGAGCCCGGCATTCGCCCCGACCGTCTCCGACACGATGGTACCCACGAAGGCGAGCGTGATGGCCACTTTGAGCGAACCGAACAGGTAGGGCTGCGTGCGCGGGATCCCGACCTTCAGCATGATGTCCAGCTTCTTGGCGCCGAGCGCG
>PNKF01000358.1 GCA_013822285.1 Gemmatimonas sp. | reverse complement strand
GCGCCGACGCCGATCACGGCCTTCATGGCGGCCGCGGTGAAGGCGGCGGTGTTCGCCGGCTTCGCGCGCATCTGGTACGAGTCGCTGTACTTGGTCGAAGCCTGGCCCAGCGTCTTCGCGTGGGTGGCGGTCGTGACGATGGTGGTCGGCAACGTGCTCGCGCTGCGGCAGCAGAGCGTGAAGCGCATGCTGGCGTATTCAAGCGTCGCGCACACGGGGTACCTGCTGGTCACGCTGCTCGCCGCCTCCACGGCGGGATCGGCGGCGATGATCTTCTATCTCTTCGCCTACACGCTGGCCACCTTCGGCGCCTTCGCCGTGGTGACCATCCTGCAGGACGGCAGCGAGCGCGCCGTCACCACCGCGGATTTCGCCGGTCTCTGGCAGTCGCGTCCCGTGCTCGCGGTGGGCATGACGGTGTACCTGCTCTCGCTGCTCGGCTTCCCGGTGTTCGGCGGCCTCGGCTTCTTCGCCAAGTGGTACCTGCTCGGCGCAGCCCTCGCTTCGAACGTCGGCCTGCAGCTGGTGGTCGTGATCCTCGTGCTGACCTCGCTGGTGTCGGCGGGTTATTACCTGCAGATCGTCCGCGTGATGTTCATGCAGGAGCGCGGCGAGCAGGCCTTGGCCCCGCAGTCGGCCGGGTTGTTCACCCGCATCGTCCTCGCGGGAACTGCCGCGGCGATCCTCGCGCTTGGTATCTTCCCGGGACCGGTGGCCAAGTGGGCCACGGGGAACGCGGGCATCAAGCCCTTGGAGGCCGAGGAAGTGCTTCAGGACGTCGGGACGCGGTGATCGCCGCCGGAATCTTCAGGCAGTACGACATTCGGGGCATCGTCGGCCACGACCTCACGGTCGAGGCCGCCGATGCGATCGGTCGTGCGTACGCCGTGCTCTTGCATGAGCGCGGCATCCACGGGGCCGTCGCCGTTGGCCGCGACAATCGCCCGAGCGGCGACGCGCTGCGCGACGCGCTGGTCCGCGGCCTCACCGAGAGCGGGCTCGACGTGATCGATGTCGGCGTCGTGCCGACGCCGTTGCTCTATTGGTCGCTGCATCACCTGCCGGTGGTGGCGGGCATCCAGATCACGGGCTCCCACAATCCGCCCGAGTACAACGGCTTCAAGTGCTGCGTCGGCACTGGCTCGCTGCACGGCGAGGGCATCCAGCGCCTGCGGCAGATCATTCAGGCCGGACAGTACCGCAGCGGCAAGGGCAAGGTACGCAGTGAGGCGATCATCGATCGCTACGTCGCGGACATCGCGGCGAAAATCGGTCCGCTGCCGGCGTCGATGAAGGTCGTCGTCGACTGCGGTAACGGCGTGGGGGCTGTCGTCGCGCCCAAGCTGTTCGCCGCGCTTGGGCTGACGCCGACCTGGCTGTTCGCCGAGAGCGATGGCTCGTTCCCGAA
>PNKF01000357.1 GCA_013822285.1 Gemmatimonas sp. | reverse complement strand
GGACATCGCGCGCAGCTTCGCGGGCAGGCGGGCGAAGTAAACCCTTTCTTCCCCGCTTGTGGGCGGGGTGCCATCACCCCGCGAGCTTCGCGCTCGCAACCTCGCGCCGCCGGTTGAGGGCACCCGGGCCACAGACGCGCGCCGCGCAAACCCGCGTTGCATCGCGCGGCCGGATGTGTCCACCTGACGCCGACCGTGGCCCAACCGCTGCCCATCTCCGTCTCGATCATCGCGCGCAACGAGGCGCACAATCTTCCGCGTTGCCTCGCGAGCGTGCGCGGCTGGGTGACCGATGTGGTCGTGGTGATTAACAACTGCACCGACAACACCGCCGCCGTCGCGCGCGAGCACGGCGCCGTCGTGCACGAAACCGAGTGGCGCGGCTACCGCGACACGAAGAATTGGGCGCTCGACCGTTGCACGCAGCCGTGGGCGCTGTGCCTCGACGCGGACGAGGAGGTCTCGCCGGCGCTGCGAGCGGACATCGAGGGATTCTTTGCGCGTGGCGACGACCGGAAGTTTCACGCCGCGCGGTTCCCGCGCAAAGTCTGGTTCATCGACCGCTGGATCACGCACGGCGACTGGTATCCCGACCACAACACGCGTCTCGTGAATCGCGCCGACTGCCGCTGGGGCGGCGACCCATTCGTGCACGAGCACATGCACGTCGACGGCCCCGTCGCGACGCTGCGTGGCGACCTGCATCACTACTCTTTTCCGACGCTCAGCAGCCACGTGGCGAAGATCAACGCCTTCGCCGATCTCTTCATGAAGCAACAGGAGGCGAAGGGCGGGCGCTTCTCGTGGGGCGCGGCGGTGTCTCGGCCCGCGTGGCGGTTTTTCCGCGCTTACGTGCTGCGACTCGGCTTCCTCGACGGGTTCCCGGGTTTCTACATCGCATGGGCGACGGCCTTCGGGGCGTTCGTGCGCTACAGTCGGCTCTACGAACACGAGCATCGGTCGAATCCCTAGCAGACAGAATGAACAGAATTAACAAAATGGTCGCGATGACCTGAGTCATATTCCGTCCATTCTGTTCATTCTGTCTTCCGCCATGCCTGACGCGCCCAAAGAGTTCAGCCACGAGGTCGAGAACCTCATCGCGGCCTTCCGCGGATTGCCGGAGGACGAATCGCGCGCGCGGCGCCGGCCCACGCAGGACGTTGGCAAGCTGATCGACGAGCTGCTGGTCAAATACCGCATCAGCCACGACTCGCTCGAGCACAGCATCCGCGAAAAGTGGCCCGAGCTCGTCGGCGTCGCCAACGGCACCTACTCGCACCCCGTGGTGGTCGAACGCGGCCAGTTGCTCGTCCTGTGTTCGCACGCCGTGGTCCGCAACGAGCTCTTCCACCATCGCCTGCAAATCCTCGAAAAGCTCCGGAAGCTGCCGGGATGCGATGGGATCAG
>PNKF01000356.1 GCA_013822285.1 Gemmatimonas sp. | reverse complement strand
TTCGCGGGCACGACGGCATCGAGACGCTTGGTGATTGCGGGATGCAGCGCGGGCGGGCGGACGTTGCCTTTCATGCCGGGCGAGGCTGTCACGGGCGCCGGCACGCTGGCAATGCTCGGCGCGGCCATCGCGAGTTTCGTCGCGGAGGCCGAAACTGCAGGAGGGGCTTTATGCCCCGACTGAGATACGGCCGCCTGCGGGTCGGGGCGTGAAGCCTGTAGGTCGGGGTTTAGCCCCGACTTCTTCGCGCCCGAGTCGGGCGTAAAGCCCGACCTACCGTCGATCGGCAACCCCGCCACGCTCGCGGCGTCGCCGGTGACGAGCGCGATCTCCTGGCCGATGAGCACGGTGTCATCGAGCTTGATGCGCCATTCCTTGAGCTGGCCGGCGAAGGAGGCCTCGACCGGGTAAACGGCTTTGTCCGTCTCGAGTTCGCAGAGCACGTCGTCGTGCTTCACGGCGTCGCCGGGTTGCTTGTTCAGCGTGACGACCTTCGCGGAACGCAGGCCTTCGCCCATGATGGGCACGCGGACGATGATGTCGTTCGTGCCGGCGATGACGGTGTTCTGCGGTGCGTGGGAGGACGGAGCGGTGTTCGACGTGGACGGCCCGGTGGTAGGAGCGGCTTTATGCCGCGATTCGTCCGGCTGCGGGTCGCGGCGTAAGGCCGCTCCTACAGCGGCCGTAACCGGCGTCACGGCGGGCGTGGGCAGTTGTAGGTCGGGGTTTACCCCCGACTGCTTCGCCGTCGAGTCGGGCATAACGCCCGACCTACCCGCGTCCATCGAGACGATCTGCCAAATCGCCTCGACGATCTGCGGCACGGCCGGGAGCGCGGCGTATTCGTAGATCGGGTTGTAGCCGATCATGACGTTGCCCTTTGTGATGAGGCGCGGCGGCGCCTTCATCGCGGTCCAGACCTCGGGCTGGCCCATCACGTGCGTGACGATCATCTGGCCGACGGAGCAGGCTTCGGTGTCTTCCTGGATGACGATGAGCCGGCCGGTTTTGCGGACGGAGGCTTCGATCGCGGCCTTGTCCCACGGCATGATGGAACGCAGGTCGATGAGCTCGACGCTGACCTCGCCGTGGAGTTCGCCGATGGCTTCGTGCGCCTTCTCCATCGTGTTACCCCACGCTACGATCGTCAGGTCTTCGCCCGCCGTGACGACGCGCGCCTGACCGAGCGGGATCGACTTGATCGGCTGTGCGCTCTCGACCTCGGCCCAGAGCATGTGCTTCGGCGCGAGGAAAAGCGTGAGGTCGTCGCCGTGCATCGCGGTCCAGAGGAGCCCGGCGGCGTCCTCGGGCGTGGACGGGATGACGACGTTGAGGCCGGGGAAATGCGCGAACGCCGATTCGTTCGCCTGCGAGTGCCAGAGCGAACCGCCCGGCAGGTAGGCGCCGTAG
>PNKF01000355.1 GCA_013822285.1 Gemmatimonas sp. | reverse complement strand
CCCCGAACAACAACACGGTGGAAGACGCGAGCTTCGTGAAGCTCCGCGAGCTTTCGCTCGGTTACCGCGTCGGCCGCATCGCCGGCGTCGGCGACTGGAACGTGTCGCTGGTCGGTCGTAACCTGATCACCTTCACCGACTACAAGGGCTTCGACCCCGAAGTCGGCGTGGGCGGCGGTACCCTGGGCTCGGGCGTGCTGAACGCGATCGATGCGTACGGCTTCCCGAACCTCCGCACCCTCTCCTTCCAGATCAGCACGAGCTTCTGACGGCGGGTGGGGCCGGGATTCTCCCGGCCCCGCTCACCCCACCTAGAGGAATATCATGCGTAAGCTTTCCCTTCTCGGCGGTGCCGTCGGCGTGCTTGCTATGAGCGCCTGCGGAGACCTGCTCGAGGTTCAGAACTTCAACAACCCTGACGTGGCTCGCGCGTACGCGACCGTGGACGGTGTCGAGGGCGTCATCGGCGGCCTCGCGTCCGGTCTGTACAACGCCAACGGACAGCGCAGCAACGAAGGCGTGAACACGCAGTCGAAGATCTTGTCCGGCGAGTCCATGACGTCGGTGAACAACTTCGGTGGCGCGCCCCGTTCTGCGATTCCGCGCACGCCGATCTCGAACTCGCTCGGTAACGACATCGAGACCGGCAACCGCGTCCAGTTCCAGAGCTTCTCGGTGCTCACCCGCACGGCGGCGAACGCCATCGCGGCGGTCGAGCGCTTGGCGGCTCCCCCGGGCGTTGGCCTGGGCAACGTCGGCCGCACGCAGCGCGCGCGCGCCTTCGGTTACTTCGTCCTTGGTCAGGCGCTGGGCAACCTCGCTGCCGCCTATGACTCGGCGGCGATCGTGACGCCGACCACGCCGTCCGACGTCATCCCGGAGCTTTCGAGCTACACGGCGGTGAATGCGGCGGCGGTTGAAATGCTTGACTCCGCCCTCGCGGCGGCTGTGCTCGGCGCAGCGGATGCGGCGAACTTCACCCTGCCGGACACCTGGTTGTCGGGCTCGGGCTGGACGAACGCCAACTTCCAGCGCCTGATCCGTTCGATGCGCGCTCGCGTCCGCACGGGTGCCGCTCGTAACCCGACGGAAGCTGCGGCCATCAACTGGACCGCGGTGATCGCCGACGGCGAGAACGGCATCACGGCTGACTTCGCGCAGAACGTCGGTGGTACGACGGGCTGGACCTGCGGCTATCACTGCGCGCTGTCCTACGTCGCCTCGACCTGGGCCTGGGCGCCGATGTACTACTACGGCATGGCCGACGTCTCGGGCGCGTATGCGACCTGGCTCGCCACGCCGCGCTCGACCCGTACGCAGTTCCTCGTCGTGACGCCTGACACCCGCTGGCCGCAGGGCGCGACGCGCGCGGCGCAGCAGGCTGAGGCGCCGGCGTCGACCGGTACGCTGCTCCC
>PNKF01000354.1 GCA_013822285.1 Gemmatimonas sp. | reverse complement strand
CCCAGCACGAAGAACAGCAGCAGGGCGACCAGTACCAGCGGGTCGATGGTCGGGAACACCAGGCTGGGCAACGCCGGGAGTCCCATCGCCTCGAAGATGCGCGCGCGCTGGGTCCAGAAGAGGATGCCGCTGGTGGTCCAGACGAGCATCTGCGTGAGGCCGACGGCGCCGACGCCGATGATCTTGCCGGCGAGCAGCTTGTCGGGGCTGACGCTGGACACCACCACCTCAGCCACACGCGTCGTCTTCTCCTCGAGCACGCCGCGCAGGACGTTCTGGCCGTAGAGCAGGATGCTCATGTACAGCAGGAACGTCACGCCGAAGCCGAAGATCGTCGCGGCGAGGCCCGATCCCTCGAGTCCCTTGTCCGTGACCTTCTGCGTCGCGATGCTCACCCGTACACGGGCCAGCGCGCTGGCCGACTGCGCGTCGAGGCCCGCGCCTTCGAGCCGCGTCGCGAGGATGGCCGTGCGGGCGGCGCCTTCGATCGCGTCGATCTGGCCCACCGACCCGGCGTCGCGCCCGAAGTAACGGGCACGGCCGCTCGCCACGGTCCCCGTGTCGAGCACGAGGACGCCGCTGATCTGCTTGGTGCGCACGGCCTCGAGCAACGTCGCCTCGATGGTCGGCAGGTCGCCTTGGGCCACGGTGTCCACGCGCGCCAACGCCGCGGCGTCGCCGCTGCTGGTCAGCGCCGGCGTGGCCAGGCGCTCGGCAATGCGCTGCCCCAGCCCCGCGCCGCTGGCGTCCACGATGGTGAGGCCCGTGACGCGGGCCTCCCGCATTCCCTTCACCGAGAGGTAGCCGGGAAGGATCATGATCGCCGCGAAGAACACCGGGCCGAACAGCGTGACGACGAGGAACCACACCGTGCGCACGCGCTCGAGGTACTCGCGCTTGATGACCGTCCAGAGCTTAGCCATGTCCGCTCATCCCCTCCTCGACGCCCGTGGCGCCGACGCGTTGCAGGAAGATCTGGTGCAGCGAGGGCTGCACCTTCTCGAAGCGCGTGATCGGCGCGCCGGTCGCGACGAGCCGCTGCAGCAACTGCTGCGCGTCGGCGCCCTGGCGCAGTTCGACCTCGAAGTAGCGCGAGTGGTCGTCGACGCGGTCCACCAGCGTGCGGTCGCCGAGTACCTGCATCACTTGCGGCGTCGCACCGCCGTCGAGCGCGAGCGCGACGGTACGGCCGGCATTCTGCGCCTTCACGCCCGCCACGCTGCCGTCCAGCACCTTCTCGCCGCGGGCGATGATGCAGACGGAATCGCAGAGACGCTCGGCGTTGTCCATCAAGTGCGTGGAGAAGATCACGGTCTTGCCGCGACGGCGCAGCTCGACCACGGTGTCCTTCAGCGCCTGCGCGTTGATGGGGTCGAGGCCCGAGAACGGTTCGTCGAGGATCACCAGCTCGGGGTCGT
>PNKF01000353.1 GCA_013822285.1 Gemmatimonas sp. | reverse complement strand
TCCGCTCGACATCGAGCAGGCGCGCGCGGTGGTGCGCACGCTTAAGCAGCGCGGGTTCGAGGCCGTTTCGGTCTGCCTGATGTGGTCAATCACCAATGGCGCGCATGAGCGGATGCTCGCGCAACTGCTCGATGCGGAACTGCCGGGGGTCCCCTACACGCTGTCGCACGCGCTGATCCCGATCGTGCGCGAGTACCGGCGCGCCTCCACCACCGCGGTCGACGCCTCTTTGAAGCCGCTGATGCAGGAACACCTGCGGCAGATGGAGAGCGACCTGCGCGCTGCCGGCTTTGCCGGGGAACTGCTGATCAGCACCTCGGGCGGCGGCTGTCAGCATGTCGGCGAAGTCGCGGCCCGCCCGGTACAGATGCTCAAATCCGGGCCCGCGATGGCACCAGTCGCCGGCCAAGCCTATACGGCGATCGAGAATCTGGGCGCCGATGCCATCGTGTGCGACACTGGCGGCACCACTTTCGATGTCGGCCTCGTGCGCGACGGCAACCTCGTCTACTCGCGCGACAGCTGGGTCGGCCGACGCTGGATCGGCCATATGGTGGCCATGTCGACTGTCGACGTGCGCTCGATCGGCGCCGGCGGTGGCTCGATCGCCTGGGTGGATGCCGGCGGCCTGCTCCGGGTCGGGCCGCAGAGCGCCGGCGCGTTGCCGGGGCCGGCCTGCTACGGGCGCGGGGGCGAGCAGCCGACGGTTACCGACGCCTGCGTCGCGCTCGGCTATTTCGATCCCGACTATTTCAATGGCGGCCGCATGACGCTGGACGGCGCCGCGGCGCACCGCGTGATCGACAAGCTCGCGACCGAGATCGGCAAGACCCCGCTCGACACGGCCTTCGCCATCATCACCATCGCCAACGAGCTGATGATCAAGGCGATCCACGAGATCACCGTGAGCGAGGGCTTGAACCCGCGCGAGAGCGTGATCGTGGCGGGCGGCGGCGCCGCCGGGCTCAACATCATGCCGATCGCACGCGAGCTCGGCTGCACCACCACCATCCTGCCCAAGACCGCAAGCGCGATGTCGGCCTGCGGCATGCAGTTCTCCGACATCGTGTTCGAGCAGACCCGCAGCCGGGTGACGCTGTCCGGCAGTTTTGACGCCGACGGCGTCAATCGCGCGCTCGACGAGATCGACGCCGAGCTTGACCGTTTCCGCGCCAATCTGCACGGGGCGGCGCGCGCGCAGGTGCGCAAGGAGTTCTTTGCCGAGGCGCGCTACAAGTCGCAAGTGTGGGAGCTCGACACCCCGCTGCCGGTCAAGCGCTTCCGTACCGCCAAGGACGTCGCGCGGCTGGTGGAAGCCTTCCATAGCGTGCACGACCGCGTCTATGCCGTGCGCGACGAGCAGAGCGAGGTCGAGTGCGTCAACTGGCGTGGTCGCATCTCGATCAAGCTGGCGCGCCCGCC
>PNKF01000352.1 GCA_013822285.1 Gemmatimonas sp. | reverse complement strand
CGAACCGCGACGAAGACAGCGTGATGGAGAAGGCGCTCGAGGCGGGCGCCGAGGACTTCGTGCGCGAAGACGATCAGTTCGTCGTGTCGACGGCTCCGGCCGACCTCCATGCCGTGAAGCAGGCGCTGGAGGCGTCGGGCCTCGTGGCATCCGAAGCCGCGTTGACCTGGGTGCCGAAGAGCAGCGTGCGCGTCGAAGGCGAGAACGCGACGACGCTGATCAAGCTGCTGGAGCAGCTCGAGGACCTCGACGACGTGCAAAAGGTGGACGCGAACTTCGACATGGATATGCCGGAGATGTCCGAGTGATGCTGCGCGCCGGCGTGTCGTGCTGATCCTCGGCATTGACCCCGGCACCGCGGTGACCGGCTACGGCGTGGTCCGCGCCGGGCCGACGCCGGTGCTGGTGGAGTGCGGCGTGATCCGCACGAAAGCCGAGTGGCCGCTGCCGAAGCGCTTGAAGGACATCGCCGAGGGCGTGCGCGAGTTGCTTGCACGTCACGCCCCGCAGGCGATGGCGGTGGAATCAGCCTTCTACGCCAAGAACGTCCGCACCACGCTGGTGCTCGGCCATGCGCGCGGTGTGATCTTGCTCGCTGGTGAAGAAGCAGGCGTGGAGATCCATGAGTACTCACCCGCCGAGATCAAGAAGGCGGTCGTCGGCAGCGGTGCCGCCACCAAGGTCCAGGTCCAGTTGATGATTGCCCAGCATCTCCGACTCAAGTCAGCGCCGCAGCCGAACGACGCCGCCGATGGTGTTGCGGCGGCGTTGACCTGCGCGATGCGCATCGGCGCGCAGCGTGCGATGGCTGGCGCGCGCGGCATTGGGCCGCTTCTGACGAGTGTGGCGGTGCCGCGCGGCGCGACCACGCGCATAACCCGGAGAACCAAGTGATCGCCCGACTCGACGGCACGCTCGCGGCGCACGGACTCGACCGCATCGAACTCCGCACCAGCGGCGGCGTCACGTACGAGGTGATGGTGCCGCTCTCGGTGCTCGAGTCGCTGCCGAAGGTCGGCGGCGAGCTCGCGCTGCACACGGCGATGGTCGTGCGCGAAGACGCATGGACGCTCTACGGCTTTGCGACGGCCGACGAGCGAAAGCTGTTCCAGCGGCTGACGGGCACGACCGGCGTAGGTCCGGCGCTGGCGATGAACCTGCTCAGCACGCTGACCGGCGAGCGCTTGGTGCGCGCCGTGCGCGAGGGCGACCTCACGACGCTGACTCGCGTACCGCGGGTGGGGAAGAAGCTGGCGGAGCGCTTGGTGCTCGAGCTGCGCGACAAGCTCGAGGGTGCAGAGCTGCCGACCGGCGGGGCGAAGGTGGTGAGCTCGGGCGGCCCGAGCGCCGACGCGGTGCGCGCGCTCGTCGCCCTGGGATATCAGGCGGCCGACGCCGAGCGCGCGGTGCGCCACGCGCTGGAC
>PNKF01000351.1 GCA_013822285.1 Gemmatimonas sp. | reverse complement strand
TTTTCCCTCACGCTCTTTTCCGTTACCGATATGGCTTCCCAGACGGCGCTGCGCCCGGGCGAGATCAAGGACATCCTCCTCCGCGAAATCGAGGCGGCTGACCTCAACACCCTCGATGTCGAAGAGGTTGGTTCTGTCCTCGAAGTGAAGGACGGTGTCGCGCGCATTTACGGCCTCCAGAAGGCGATGGCCGGCGAAATGCTCGAGATCAAGTCCTCCGAGACCGGCGAGACCATCACGGCCCTCGCCCTGAACCTCGAAGAGGACAACATCGGCGCCGTCGTGCTCGGCGACTACCTCAAGATCAAGGAAGGCGACGAGGTCCGTCGCACCGCCCGCGTGCTCGAGGTGCCGGTCGGTCCGGCGATGATCGGCCGCGTCGTCGACGCGCTCGGTCGCCCGATCGACGGCCAGGGCCCGATCGCCACGACGATGTCGCGCAAGGTGGAGTCGGAGGCCCCGGGCATCATCGTGCGTCAGCCCGTCGGCGAGCCGATGCAGACCGGCATCAAGGCCATCGACGCGATGATCCCGATCGGCCGCGGCCAGCGCGAGCTCATCATCGGTGACCGCGGCACGGGCAAGACCGCGATCGCGATCGACACGATCATCAACCAGAAGGGCCAGGACGTCATCTGCGTCTACGTCGCGATCGGCCAGAAGGCCTCGACCGTCGCCAGCGTCGTCGAGAAGCTCAAGGCCGCCGGCGCGATGGAGTACACGATCGTCGTCGTCGCCTCGGCCTCTGACCCGGCCCCGATGCAGTACATCGCGCCCTACTCGGGCGTCGCGATGGCCGAGTACTTCATGTACCACGAGGGCAAGGCCACGCTGGCCGTCTACGACGACCTCTCCAAGCAGGCCGCGGCCTACCGTCAGCTCTCGCTGGTGCTCCGCCGTCCGCCGGGCCGCGAGGCGTTCCCGGGCGACGTGTTCTATCTCCATAGCCGTCTCCTCGAGCGCGCCGCGAAGCTCTCGACCGACCCGAAGATCATCGACAACAAGACGATCTTCGCCGCCGGTGGCTCGCTGACCGCGCTGCCGATCATCGAAACGCAGGCCGGTGACGTGTCGGCGTACATCCCGACGAACGTCATTTCGATCACCGACGGCCAGATCTTCCTCGAGTCCGACCTGTTCTTCGCCGGCGTCCGCCCCGCGATCAACGTCGGCATCTCGGTGTCGCGCGTCGGTGGCTCGGCGCAGACCAAGGCCATGAAGTCGGTGGCCGGCCGCCTGCGCCTCGACCTCGCGCAGTACCGCGAGCTCGAAGCCTTCGCCGCCTTCGCCTCGGACCTCGACGCCGCGACCAAGAAGCAGCTCGAGCGCGGTGCGCGCACCGTGGAAGTCCTCAAGCAGGGCCAGTACCAGCCGATGGGCTTCGAGACGCAGGTCATGATCATCTTCGCGGTCTCGAACGGCTACATCGACGACGTGCCGGTCGCGCAGGTCCGCGAGTGGG
>PNKF01000350.1 GCA_013822285.1 Gemmatimonas sp. | reverse complement strand
CGATCGCGTGAAGCGCTCGGAGAGCGGCATGATCCGCAATCCGATCACGCTGCAGCCCTCGGCGACGCTGCGCGAGGCCATGGGCCTGATGGCGCGCTTCCGCATCAGCGGCGTCCCCGTCGTGGACGGCAGCGGCAAGCTCGTCGGCATCATCACGAACCGCGACTTGCAGTTCGAACGTCAGCTCGACCGCCCGCTGAGCGAAGCGATGACCAAGGACGGCCTGATCACGGCGCCCGTCGGCACCTCGCTCGACGAAGCCGAGCAGATCATGGGCAAGCACCGCATCGAGAAGCTGCCGGTGGTCGAGAAGGACGGGAAGCTCGTCGGCCTCATCACGGTGAAGGACATCCACAAGCGCCGGCAGTATCCGAACGCGGCCAAGGACGCCGAGGGGCGCTTGTTGGTTGCGGCCGCGATCGGCGCCGGTGGCGATTACCTCCAGCGCGCGAAGGCGCTCATCGATGCAGGCGTCGATGCGTTGATCGTCGATACCGCGCACGGCCACTCGCAGGGCGTGCTCGACGCCACCGCGAAGGTGCGTGAAGCCTTCCCGCAGATCCAGCTCATCGCCGGCAACATCGCCACCGAAGCCGCAGCCAAGGCGCTCGTCGAACGTGGTGTTGATGGTATCAAGGTCGGCGTCGGTCCGGGCTCCATCTGCACGACGCGCGTCGTCACGGGCATCGGCGTGCCGCAGCTCACCGCCATCTTCGACGCCGTCGCCGGCGCGGGCGACGTGCCGGTCATCGCCGACGGCGGCATCAAGTATTCGGGCGACATCGTGAAGGCCATCGCCGCCGGCGCAACGACGGTGATGATGGGCTCCATGCTGGCCGGCACCGAGGAATCGCCGGGGGAGAGCATTCTCGCCGAAGGCCGTCGCTTCAAGATGATCCGCGGCATGGGCTCGCTCTCCGCCATGCAGGATGGCAGCGCCGACCGCTACTTCCAGGACGGCGAGATGTCGGCCAAGAAGTTCGTGCCCGAAGGCATCGAAGGTCGCGTGCCGTACAAGGGACCCGTCGGTGAAGTGCTGTACCAGATGGTCGGTGGCCTGCGCAGCGGCATGGGGTACTCCGGCTGTCGCACGATCGACGAACTCCGAACGCAAGCGGAGTTCGTGCGTATCACTCCTGCGGGGCTGCGCGAGTCGCACCCGCATGACGTCACGATCACGCGCGAAGCGCCTAACTACTCGGTGTAACCATGGGACTGTGGACCACCAAGCCCCTGTCCGTCCTGATGCAGGAGGCGGGCGGGGACGGGGAGCACACGCTCAAGCGTTCCCTCACCGCGATGAACCTCACGCTGCTCGGCATCGGTGCCATCATCGGCGCGGGCATCTTCGTGCTCACGGGCACCGCCGCGGCGCAGCATGCCGGACCGGCCATCGTGATCTCGTTCCTCATCGCCGGGCTGGGCTGCGCCTTCGCGGGCCTCTGCTACGCCGAGTTCGCCTCGATGATCCCGATCGCCGGCTCGG
>PNKF01000349.1 GCA_013822285.1 Gemmatimonas sp. | reverse complement strand
GCAGCGCATCAACGACCAGTTCGCCTTCAAGGTCTCGGGCGAGTACTTCCGCGCCAACGACTTCGAGTACAACGATCCGAACGAACCGGCCACCTGGTCGGGCACGGACACCCGCGTCCCGGCCTCGCGCCGCGGCCAGGCGGTGCAGCGTGACTTCGGCCTCGAGCGCTACTCGGGCGAAGCCCGCCTCGACTACAAGCCGAACGACGACACCGAAGCCATCACCACCTTCGGCTACACGATGGCCGGCTCGGCCCTCGAAGTGACGACGACCTTCGGCGCCGCGCAGGTGCAGAACTGGAGCTACACGAACTTCCAGCAGCGCTTCCGCCACAAGCAGTTCTTCGCCCAGGTGTTCTACAACCAGTCGAACTCGGGCAACGCCGACGCCAACGATGACGCCGGCACGTTCTACCTCCGCTCCGGCATCCCCGTCGTCGACCAGTCGTCGGTGCTCGTCGCGCAGATGCAGCAGGGCTACACGCTCGGCAACACCAAGCTGACGGCCGGCCTCGACTACATCGCGACCACGCCGGAGACGAAGGGCACGATCATGGGCCGCAACGAGGACGAAGACAACATCCTCGAGACCGGCGCCTACCTGCAGTTCACGACGCCGCTCACCGAGAAGCTCGACTTCATGGGCGCTGTCCGCGGCGACATGAACTCGCGCATCGAGGGCACGCAGTTCTCGCCGCGCGCCGCCTTCCTCTATAAGGCGACGCCGACGCAGAACTTCCGCTTCACGTTCAACCGCGCCTTCAACTCCCCGGCGTCGTTCTCGTTCTTCCTCGACCAGTGGTCGGGCCAGACGGCGAACCTCGGCCCGGCGATCAACAACCCGGCCACGGGCAACACCGAGATCCGCATCTTCGGCAACCCGTCCAAGGACGGCTGGCGCTACAACCGCGGCTGCGCGGCCTCGCAGTCTGACGCCGCCGGCCTCTGCATGCGTTCGAACTTCTACGGCGCGACCCCGAACGCCGTCGCGGGCTCGACGCTGCTCCCCGCCACGATGAACGCCGGTCTCTCGGCGCAGCTGGTCGCGGGCATCGCCACCACCTTCGGCCTCACGCCGACCCAGCAGACCAACATCCGCAACGCGCTCAACGCGTTGGCCCCGACGAACACGCAGGTGCCGCTCATCCTGCGCAACGTGCTCGCCGGCAACGCCGTCACGCCGTTCAGCTCGGTGTCGGATTACTCGCCGCTCGGCGCGAACTTCTCGAACACCTGGGAGCTCGGCTACAAGGGCATCGTCGGTGATCGTCTGCGCCTCTCGCTCGACTACTGGTACCAGATCCGTCCGGCGGAGCCGACCACGCAGGTCATCAACGCCGACGACATCGTGTTCTTCAACCCGACCTCGCTCGGCGGCTACCTCGGCGCCCCGGCGACGGGCCTGACCACGGTGCTGGCCACGAACGGCGTCCCGGCGCCCGCCATCGGCACGGTCATCACCAACTGGACGACGTCGCTGGCCGGTCTGCCCACGGGCACGCTC
>PNKF01000348.1 GCA_013822285.1 Gemmatimonas sp. | reverse complement strand
TCGAAGCTCGGCAAGGAGCGCGCCGAAGGCTGGGGCACGTTCGACGCGAAGGGGGCGAAGTAGCCATGGCGGAGATCACGTATCTCGAGGCCATCCGCGAGGCCCTCGACGAAGAGATGGCGCGGGACCAGAACGTGTTCCTGCTCGGTGAAGACATCGGCGCCTACGGCGGCGCATTCAAGGTCACCGACGGCCTGCTCAAGAAGTACGGCGAGGCGCGCGTGATCGACTCGCCGATCAGCGAGATCGCGATCGTCGGCGCGGCGGCCGGCGCGGCCCACATGGGCATGCGGCCGGTGGTCGAGATGCAGTTCATCGACTTCATCGCCAACGCGTACGATATGCTCACCAACTACGTCGCGACGGCGCGCTACCGCGCCTTCCTGCCGACGCCGATGGTGGTGCGCGGTCCGTCGGGCGGCTACGTGCGCGGTGGCCCGTTCCACTCGCAGAATCCGGAAGCGGGCTTCATCCACACGCCCGGCCTGAAAGTGGTGTATCCGGCCACGGCAGAAGACGCCAAGGGCCTGATGAAGGCGGCGATTCGCGATGAAGACTGTGTGCTCTTCTTCGAGCACAAGTACCTGTATCGCCGCATCAAGGGCGTGATGCCCGCCGGCGACCACGTGGTGCCGATCGGCAAGGCGCGCACGGCCCGCGAGGGTCGGGACGTCAGCATCATCACCTACGCGGCGACGGTGCATAAGTCGCTCGAGGCCGCCGCGAAGCTGGCCGCCGAGGGCATCGACGTCGAGGTGATCGATCTCCGTAGTCTGGCGCCATTGGACGACGAGGCGATCTTCAATTCGGTGCGCAAGACGAACCGCGTGCTCATCGTGCACGAGGACACGCGCACCGGCGGCATCGCCGGCGAGATCACGGCGCGCATCAACGAGAGCTGCTTCGCGTACCTTGATGCGCCGGTGCTGCGCGTGACGGCGCATGACATCCCGCTGCCGTACGCGCCGCAGCTCGAGGACTTCGTGCTGCCGCAGGTCGACGACATCGTGACCGCGGTACGCCGCTTGGTGGCCTGGTGACCACGCCCTCGAACTTCGAGAAGCCCTCGGTCGCCCGACAGGCGACCATCGGCTGCTTCATGGCCTTCGTCGGGTTCTTCTCCGGCGGCATGATCGCCGTGCTCGTCAGCAAGGCGGTGGCCTTTTTCACCAAGGCCCCGAAGTGCGACGGCATCCCGACCTGCGATTGGTACATTTATATGTTCGTCGGCGGCGCCCTCGGCGCCCTGACGCTTCCGTGGCTCGTGGTCTCGGCGATGCGGCAGCCCGCGCCGCCAGCCAAGGACGAGCCGACTGACCGTAAGAACTGACCGTACGAACCGACCAGAGGTTGAGCGATAATGGCCCGTGTTGACGTCATCATGCCCCAGATGGGCGAGTCCATTGCGGAAGGCACCCTTTCGCGCTGGCTCAAGAAGGTGGGCGACGAAGTGAAGCGCGACGAGCCGATCTTCGAGATCTCCACCGACAAGGTGGACGCGGAGATCCCGGCGCCGAGCGCCGGCACGATCGTCGAGATCATCGTGCACG
>PNKF01000347.1 GCA_013822285.1 Gemmatimonas sp. | reverse complement strand
TTCGGCGCCTTTGCGATCGCCTTCGCGGTGAAGGTGCCGATGTGGCCCTTCCACACCTGGCTGCCCGATGCGCACGTCGAAGCGCCCACGGCAGGCTCGGTGATCCTGGCCGCCATCATGCTCAAGATGGGCACCTTCGGCTTCGTGCGCTTCGCGCTGCCGTTGTTCCCGGCGGCGGCCATGCATCCGGGCGTGCGGTCGTTGATGCTGGCGCTCGCCGTCATCGGCATCGTGTACGGCGCGCTGGTCGCCTTGGTGCAGCCGGACTTCAAGAAGCTCGTCGCGTACTCGTCGGTCTCGCACCTTGGCTTCGTGATGCTCGGCATCTTCGCGGCCACGGTGGAGTCGATGCAGGGCGCACTGGTCGTCACGATCAGCCACGGCCTCTCGACGGGCGCGCTGTTCCTGCTCATCGGCATGATCTACGAGCGTCGGCACACGCGTCTCGTGGATGACTTCGGGGGCATCGCCAAGGTGATGCCGGTGTTCGCCGTGTTCCTCACGATCGTCGCGCTCTCGAGCATCGGCGTCCCGGGGACCAACGGCTTCATCGGGGAGTTCTTGGTGCTCATCGGGTCGTTCAAGACGGCGCCGTTCCACGCCGTCATCGCCGCAACCAGCGTCATCTTCGCCGCCGCGTATCTGCTCTGGGCGGTGCAGCGCATCATCTACAATCCGCTCGTGAAGCCGGAGAACCAGGCGCTCAAGGGCATGGACCTGAACTGGCGCGAGATCGGCCTGCTCGTGCCGCTCGTCGCTGGCATCCTCTGGATCGGCGTCTACCCCAAGCCCGTGCTCGAGAAGACTGAAGCCGCGGCCGCGCGCCTCGTGCGCATGGTCGAACCGGCGCAGGTCTCGGCGACCCCGGAGGCCGCACGATGACCTACGATCTTTCGCTCCCCATGCAGCTCGCCACGGCGCTGCTGCCGGACATCCTGTTGCTCGTCGGCGCGACGGTGCTCATGCTCGTCGCGGCCTGGAAGCCCGAGTCGGCGGCGCATCAGCGCCGCGTCGGCATCGGCGCGCTGGTCGTCCTTGGCGTCTCGCTGGCGGCGACGATCAAGTACGCGCTCGCCGGCGGCTCCGCCGACGCCGGCGTGATCGCCGTCGACTCGCTGCGCTGGACGATCGACATCGTCGTGCTGCTGGCCGCGGCGGGCACTGTGGCCTTGGCCATCGAGTACAACGAACGGCATGGCATCCCGCACGGCGAGACACATGTGCTGGTGCTCTACGCGACGGCCGGCATGATGATCCTGGCCGCGGCCCGCGAGATGATGACGTTCTTCATCGGCCTCGAGATCATGTCGGTGGCCGTCTATGTGTTGGCCGGCATGAACCGTCGCTCGGGCAAGGCGGCCGAAGCCTCGCTCAAGTACTTCCTGCTCGGCGCCTTCGCCACGGGCTTCTTGCTCTATGGCATGGCGCTGATCTACGGCGCCACCGGCGAGACGCAGCTGACGGAGATCTCGCGCGTGGTGCTGCGCTACACGCTCGGCGACCACCCGATGCTCCTGGTTGGCGTCGGCCTGCTCTCGATCGGCCTGTTCTTCAAGGTGGCGGCGGTGCCGTTCCATATGTGGGCGCCGGACGTCTATGAAGGT
>PNKF01000346.1 GCA_013822285.1 Gemmatimonas sp. | reverse complement strand
GGGGCATGCCGAAGTTGCGGTGCAGGTTTTCCTTGGTGTCGCGGCCGCGCTGCTGACCGATCACCATCACCGTCTCGCCATCGAGGCGGGCCCAGCCGCCGACGATCGACGGATCGTCGCGGAAGGCGCGGTCGCCGTGCAGCTCGATGAAATCGCTGAAGGCCAGGCGCAGGTAGTCGAGCGTGAACGGCCGACGCGCCGAGCGGGCCACCTGCACGCGCTGCAGCGGCGTGAGGTTCTTGTACACGTCACGACGCATCTCGCCGAGCTTGGCCTGCAGCGGCGCGATCTGCTGGTTGACGTCGAGCTTCTGCTCTTCGGCAACGCGGCGGATCTCCTCGATCTGCTTCTCGAGTTCCGCGAGCGGCTTTTCGAATTCGAGGGCGGAGGTACCCATCGTCAACTCCCGCGCACGAGGCGCACCCGTTCGGGCCCGAGCAGGGAGCGGAGCTCCAGCAAGGCCGGACCGGCGGTAGACAGCTTGAGGGAGCTCGACCGGAGGCGCGCCGGGCTCCCATCAGGACCCTTCCAACGTAGCTCCAACGGGGCCGAACCGGGATGGGCTTCGGCCACGGCACGGACGTCGCGCATGACGTCCACGGGCAGGCCGGCCTCCGGGTCGAGCTCGAGGGCCACCGCGAACTGGCCCGTGGCGCGCAGCTCGGCCAACCGGGTGATGGACTCCACGATGAACGTGGGGTTGTCGGCGCCTTGGTCGCGCCGGCCGTAGGCGCCCTTGATGAGCACGGGCACGTCCGTGTGGACGCGGTCGCTCATCGCCGCCCAGGCCTCGGGGAAGACGAGCAGTTCAGCAGTGCCGGAGAAGTCTTCCACCACCAGCCGGGCGAACTCGTTGCCGGACTTCTTCGAAATCTGGCGTTTCACGCCAGTTACGACGCCGGCGAGCGACATCTGCTCCGGGCTCCAGGTCCCCAGCTGGCTCACGGTGTGCGTCGCCAGCAGTTCGCACTCGGCCCGGAAGGGGTCGAGCGGGTGCCCCGAGATGTAGAAGCCGAGGATCGCCTTCTCCTGCGTGAGGCGCTCGCTTTCGCTGAACTCCTTCACGTTGGGGAGGGTCGGCAACATCGGGGCGGCATCGGGGGCCTGCGGGTCCCCGCCGAGCTCGCCGAACAGCGAGCCCTGCCCGGTGGCGATCTCCGCCTGCGCCAGCGAGGCGTGCTGCATCGCGCCGTCGAGCGCAGCGAGGAACTGCGCCCGGTGCCCGGGGAGCGAATCGAGCGCACCGGCGTTGATCAGCGCCTCGAACACGCGCTTGTTGCACACGCGGAGATCCACGCGCTCGCAGAGATCGTAGATCGAGACGAAGGGCTTCTCGAGCCGCGCGGTGATGATGCTCTCCGCGGCCGAGTGCCCGACGTTGCGGATGGCGCCGAGTCCGAAGCGAATGCGCGTGTCGCCGACGACCGTGAACTTCCATCCCGACTCATTGACGTCAGGGGGAAGGATCTCGAGCGAGAGGTCGCGCGCCTCGTTGATGTACTTCACCACGGCATCGGTGTCGCCGATGCTGGCCGAGAGCACCGCCGCCATGAACTCGGGGGCGTAGTGCGTCTTGAGGTAGGCGGTGTGGTACGAGAGGATCGAGTACGCGACGGAG
>PNKF01000345.1 GCA_013822285.1 Gemmatimonas sp. | reverse complement strand
GCGCACGTCCGGCAGCGCGCGGCTCACGATGACGCTCATCGAGTAGTTGATGAACGACTCGCGCACCTCGTCCTGGATGAGGCGCGGGAGGATCCGTTCGCGGTTGTTCGGAGCGGTCATTTTCAGAGGGAGGACGAGGGGCTGGGGCGGTCTCGTGCGAGGCCTGAATTTAGCTCCCGGGAGGGCTCATTTCAATCGAATGCGGGAGAAACAACTGCGTTCACCACAGAGGGCACAGAGGCACAGAGAACGGCAGCGGACTGGCAACGCCCAACGGCCTCTCACCACAGGGGGCACAGGGGGAATCCGCCCGCAGGCGCGGTTGTCGTTCACCCCCCGAAAGGCACTTGAGGGGGCTCGGTCGCCGGATCAGCGCGCCGAGCCCCCTGTGTCCGCTATGGTAGAGAGCAGATGGCAGCTGGCAGCGAGCCCTCGGCTGCGCGCCGTCGTGCTCTGTGCCTCTGTGCCCTTGTATGTCTACCACTAAGCGTGATAAGTCCTCGGGGCGGCGGCAGCTCGATCATGGTGCCACGGGGCGGCAGAGCCCGACACAGAGTAGGAGCGCCGTCGAACCGATCGCGGGAAGCCCGAACAGCCACTGGGGCTCGGAGCCCGTATGGCGCAAGGCTGGGCGCGCGCGGTCCTCACGGTGGGAGGGACCCATGACGTACTGCGGCATCGATGTGAGTGCGGGGACGCTCGACACGGCGAGCGCGAGCGGCGCGACGTGGCAGCATCCGAATACGCCGGCCGGCATCGCGGCGGTCGTGGCGACGCTTGCCCCGCTCGCGCCCACGCTGATCGTGCTCGAAGCCACGGGCGCGTACCATGCGAGCGTGACCGGCGCGCTCGTGGCGGCGGGGCTCCCCGTGGCGGTGGTCAATCCGCGGCAGGTGCGCCGCTTCGCGGAGAGCGTGGGGCAGCTCGCGAAGACGGATCGCTTGGATGCGGCGCTCCTCGCGCGCTTCGCGGCGACGGTGCAGCCGCCGGTGCGCGTGCTGCCGGACGTGGCCACGCAGGAACTGGCGGCGCTCGTGGATCGCCGCCGGCAGCTCACGGAGATGCTGACGATGGAGCGCAATCGGCTGGCGGTGGCACGGCGCAGCGTGCAGGCCAGTGTCCGGCAGACGATTCGCGCCCTCGAGCGCGCGCTCGCGGCCCTCGAGGACGAGACCGATCGCTGGATCAAGGACAGTCCCGTCTGGCGCGCGCGTGAAGATCTCCTCACGAGCTTCCCAGGCATCGGCCCCCAGACGGCCCGGGCGCTGATCGCGCGCCTGGATGAACTCGGCCGCGTCTCGGGGCGGCAGATCGCGGCGCTGGTCGGCGTCGCCCCCTTCGCGCAGGAGTCCGGGCGCTGGAAGGGGCAGCGGCACATCCGGGGCGGCCGCGCCGAGGTCCGCGCCCTGCTCTACATGGCCACGCTGACGGCTGCGCGCTGGAATCCCGTCATCCGCACCTTGTATCGCCGATTGAAGGCCGCAGGCAAGCCGACGAAGGTCGCCCTCACCGCCTGCATGCGCCACGTGCTCCTGATCCTCAACGCGATGGTCAAGAACAACCAGCGGTGGCAGGCACCTCGGCCCACCACCGCTTGATTTCCAACACAGCCTCTCTGT
>PNKF01000344.1 GCA_013822285.1 Gemmatimonas sp. | reverse complement strand
GAGCTGCTGGCCACGCGGCGGGGCCGCACCGACGAGCGTGCGACCGCCCATGACGAGGTCCGGGCGCATCGCGAAGTGCGTGCGGTCGATGACGAAGAACTCCTGCTCCGTACCCATCGTGGTGTAGACGCGCAGCGCGCCCTTGTCGCCGATGGTGTCGAGCAACTCACGCGCGGCCTTGGACAGCACTTCGCTGGAGCGGAACAGCGGCGCGACTTCGTCGAGCGCTTCGCCGTTGTAGCCGATGAACACCGAGGGGATGCAGAGCGTCTTGGTGCCGGCCGCTTCCATGATGAAGAGCGGCGAGGCCGGGTTCCAGGCCGTGTAGCCGCGGGCTTCCCAGGTCGCGCGCAGGCCGCCGGACGGGAAGGACGAGGCGTCCGGTTCCGACTGGATCAGCTGCTCCGCCGTGAACTTCTCGATCGCGTTGCCGTTCGCGTCGAGCGTGAGGAAGGCGTCGTGCTTCTCGGCCGTGAGGCCGGTCTGCGGCTGGAACCAGTGGCAGAAGTGCGTCACGCCCTGGGTGATGGCCCACTCCTTCACGGCGCTGGCGACGGCCGGCGCGATCGACGGATCGAGCTTCTTCCCGAGGCGGATCGCCTCGACGAGCTTCGCGTGCACGTCGTTCGGCAGCTTGCCCTTCATCTGCTTCACGCCGAAGGTGTGGCTGCCGAAGTAGGCAGAGGTCGGCTTGGGGTTCGGCGCCATCGACGGAACGTCGGGCACGATGGGCTCGCGCGTGGCGATCGCGCGAATGGCCGAGAGGCGAGGCGTGTCGGAGGCGGACATATTGATGGGCGCAGTGACTGAGAGTTTGTGCAGAAGTTGCAAAATCTAGCGGGCATTTCTGCAGAATCAACGCCGAAATGCACAAAATGCTCCCAGAAAATCGCAGAAATTGCAGAAATCGCTCGCCGTTGGGTGCGTGAAAACGAGAGGGGCGGCGAGGATTCTACCCTCGCCGCCCCTGTCCAACCCATTGGGATATAACGACTTACTTCGCTGCTCGGACCACGAGCTCTCCGCGCATCCGCTGATGGATTGTGCAGCGGTACTCGACCACTCCGGTGTCGGCGGCGACCCACTCGAAGCGCTCGCCCCCACGCAGCTCGCCGGAATCAAAGAGCCCCGGCTTCACGGCATCGTGGCGCACGATGTCGCGATTGACCCAGACCACCGTATCGCCGACCTGGACCTCGGCGCGACGCGGGCGGAACGAGTTGCCGCGCATCGTGATCTCCGTGCGGCCACCGCTGCGCACCGATGCCGCAGCGGCGCCGCAGGCGACGATGAGCATGACGAGCAGGGCCGCGACGGCGAGACGCGCGCGAGACATTAGCGGCGCGAGACCTTCGCGGCGAGCTCGCGCGCGTGGTCGAGATGCGCCGCGACCGCCGGACGCACGGCGACGAGCAGGGCCTTGAGCTCCGCATTCTGCGCCGACGGGATCAACGCATTGTCGATCGCGCCGAGGACGGTGGTGTGGTACGTGACCTCGTTGGCGGCGTACGCGCTGTCGAAGGCCGCTCCCTCGAAGTCGCGCAGCGTGAGACGCTTCGTCTCGGCATCATCGCGGAGATTGAAGGCCACGCCGTTCATCACGGGCGTGACGCCGAGGCG
>PNKF01000343.1 GCA_013822285.1 Gemmatimonas sp. | reverse complement strand
CGGGGCACATTGAGGCCGCGGATACGACAGTCTGCCGAGGTCACCGTGCAGGCCCGCACGCGCACGAGCAGGCTGCCGGGCTTCGGCACGGGGTAGGGCAGCTCACGCAGAGCCAAGACATCTGGCGAGCCGTACTTGGTCACGACAAACGCGCGCATGCGGGTCCTACGCAGGCGCGCGTCCGTGGGATTCGCCATCCGGAACCGCGTCAGGCGCCGTCTTTGCGCAGGGTGACGGCCACACCGGCCATCCAGATCGACTGCACCAGCACGATGAGCCCGTAGCGATGGATGTCGAGCGGCAGCAGGTTGAACAGCGCGCCGAACGTGCCGATGGCTCCGATGACGAGGCCGAAGGTGGAGAGCCCACGCGGGAAGGCGCCCGTCGTGCGCATCGCCGCCGACCAGCTCAGGATGGCGACGCCGGTGAAGATCACGGAGATCTGCGCGAACACCTGGTTGTATGTGTGCGAGAGGTACCACTGCTGCATCACGCCCGGCTTGTCGGCCGCTGCGACCTCGACGAGGATCTCCGCGAGGCGCGGCGCGACCAGCCCGCTCATCGCCGCGGCGATGATGATCGCGAACGCCGACAGCGCGTAGGACGCGAAACCGAGTCCCGCCAGCGCGGCGCGGTCGCGGAGGCGCCAGCTCAGGATCCCCATCGCGGTCAACAGCAAGGGCTGGGCAAGGATCGCCAGCAAGTGTGTGCCGCGGGCAATCACGTTGCCCCCGCCTGCCTCGGCGTCGGCGAGCACCGACGATCCCGTCGGATGAAAGGCCATCGTCAGGAGTGAGGCGACGATGCCGGCGTAGATCATCGTGCTGGCGTGGCGGCTGGCGGTCATGCGGAGAGACCTCGAGGAGGAGTTGCGGCCACTGGGGCCGGGAACAAGCTTACCGAGACTACGTCACCGCCACCGCCCACGCCGCCGATGCCGAACAAGCAGGCCCCCGATGTTCAGGAAGTGGACCCGCGGGTCGAGCGGTCGGTGCTGGCCCTGCGACGGGCGCTCGGCGAGCTGCTCGCCGAGGAGCCCTTCGCCGACATCACGGTGCAGCAGATCATCGATCGCGCCGGCGTGGCGCGCGCGACCTTTTACAGTCACTTCCGCAACAAGGACGACGTGTTGCTGGAGAGCTTCGAGGGGATGATTCGCTCCTTCGCCTCGCGCATGGACGAGCCGCCGCGGCCTCGTGGTCGCCTCGTGCCAGTCGCGGAGCTGGTCGAGCATTTCATCGCGGCGCGTGCGGTGTTCGACTCCCTGCGCGCGTCAGGACGGCTCGAGGGGATCTGGAACCTGGGCACAGACCATATCGCAGCGCTCATCGAGCAGCGATTGCCGGCCAACGCCATCGACGAGGAGCGTCGACTGCTCTCGCGCATGCTCGCGGGCGCCTGCATGGAGAGCCTGCGCTGGTCACTCAGTCGAGAGGACTCGCAGCCCACCGAACTCGACGCCCGCTTCCATGCCTTCGCCGCGCGCCTAGTGCAGGCTTCGA
Organism: Gemmatimonas sp.; assembly: GCA_013822285.1. Taxonomy (GTDB): domain Bacteria; phylum Gemmatimonadota; class Gemmatimonadetes; order Gemmatimonadales; family Gemmatimonadaceae; genus Pseudogemmatithrix. The sequence continues at coordinate 130 of PNKF01000343.1, read as the reverse complement.
CAAGTCGCGGTCGGCTGTAGCACGGCATCCGACCGAATGGCCTGCACGTTGAGCAACTGCACGGTGGCCGGTTCGGTGGGCGCGAGCGTGATGCCCACCAAGAGGTCGCCCCGCGCGCAACGCATCCGCC
>PNKF01000342.1 GCA_013822285.1 Gemmatimonas sp. | reverse complement strand
GACTCGTGGCTGCTCGCCGCCGCCGAGCGCAACCTGCCGATCTTCGTGCCCGGCTGGGAAGACTCCACGCTCGGCAACATCTTCTCCGCGCACGTCATCGCCGGCGACGTGAAGAACGTCCACACCGTGCGCACGGGCATCGAGTACATGATCGCGCTCGCCGAGTGGTATCAGGCGACGGCGCGGCAGGAGTCGACGATCGGATTCTTCCAGATCGGTGGCGGCATCGCCGGCGACTTTCCGATCTGCGTGGTGCCGATGCTGCATCAGGACCTCGGCCGCACCGGCGTCCCGCTCTGGGGATACTTCTGCCAGATCTCCGACTCGACGACGAGCTACGGCTCGTATTCCGGCGCCATCCCGAACGAGAAGATCACCTGGGGCAAGCTCGGACCCACGACGCCGCGCTTCGTGATCGAGAGTGATGCGACGATCGTCGCGCCGCTCATCTTTGCGCGCGTGCTTGGGTGGTGACCCTCACCACTCGATGTGCCGCCCGCGCCATTTGTTCTTGGGTTTCGGGAAGTCACTGCGATAGTGCCCGCCGCGCGATTCGCGCCTGAGCAAGGCCGAGTCCACGATCAACTTGGCGGTATCCACCATGTTGAGTTCCTCCGTGGCACCGGGCGCGAGGCGCGCCCGGATGGCCTCCAGCGCCTTCTTGGCCGTGCGCAGACCGGCGGCGTTGCGGTCGATGCTGACGTGCGTCCACATCACCGAACGGATTTCGTCGGCCGCCACCTGCGCGGCGCCACGGTCCCGCAGGCGCGGCACGTCCCAGTCGGTGGCGCGCGGGACCCGCGGCAGGCGCGGCTGGTTCACCATGTCGCGCGCCACGCGCTCGGCGAAGACCAAGCCCTCGAGCAACGAATTGGATGCCAAGCGATTCGCCCCATGCACGCCCGTGCGCGAGACCTCGCCGCAGGCATACAGGCGCTCGAGCGACGAACGCCCCGCGAGATCCGTGACGATGCCGCCCATCATGTAGTGCGCGGCCGGCGTCACCGGAATCAGGTCACGGCGCGGATCGATGCCGCGGTTCAGGCACAGCGCCAGGATGCCGGGAAAGCGACGCGCGAACGTGCGCGACAGCTTGCGCGCATCTAACCACACGCGACTTCCCGTCTGCTGCACGCGGTAGATCTCGCGCGCGACGATATCGCGCGGCGCGAGCTCGGCGAGCTTATGCGCCTTCGTCATGAAGCGCGCCCCACGGTCGTTGAGCAGCACCGCCCCTTCGCCGCGCACCGCCTCGGAGATCAGCGCCAACGGATTCTCCGGCGTGTCCAGCGCCGTCGGATGGAACTGCACGAACTCCATATCGGCGAGCTTGGCGCCCGCGCGATGCGCGATCGCGTAGCCGTCGCCCGTCGCGACCAGCGGATTGGTCGTGTAGCGATACAGCTGCCCGCAGCCACCAGCCGCGATCACCGTCGCGTCTGCGACGATCTCCACGGCCTTGCCGTTCACGTTCGCGCGCACGCCGCAGCAGCGGCCGTTCACGACGATGAGATCCAACGCGCGCGCCGTCTCGAGCACCGTGATGTTCCCGCGCTCCGTCACGCGATGGATCAACGCGCGCGCCACCTCGGCACCGGTCTGATCGCCCTTCGCGTGCACGATGCGCTTGCGCG
>PNKF01000341.1 GCA_013822285.1 Gemmatimonas sp. | reverse complement strand
CCTTCTTCGCGGTGGTGGCGCCGATGTTCTTCTACCTGATGCGGACGCATCTTCTGCGCGCATCGCTGCTGGCCGTGGCGGTCACCGGCGTGGCGTTGTCGTTGTCGTCGGCGCCGTTTCTCGGCCTGTTGATCGCGTTCGCCTGCATCGGATTCGACAGCGGGTTCAACCGCTCGTCCTGGCGCTGGTCGGTATTCATCCTGGCGGTCGCCTACGTGGCGGCGCTCTACATCCTGCTCGCCGATGATCCGCTCGGCTCGCTGATCAGCGGCTTCACCTTCAATCCGCAGACGGGATTCTACCGCGTCGCCGTCTGGTCATGGATCGGCTACAACCTCGAGCCGAGCCCGTGGTTCGGCGTCGGCCTGCGCGATTGGCTACGGCTGACGACGATGCTCGACAGCGTGGATTCGCTCTGGCTGACGCAGGCGTTGCGGCATGGCTATGGCGGATTGGCGCTGTTGCTGCTCACGATCGTCGGTTCGTTCTTCGTCTGGACGCCGCGGGCATTGACGCGCTATCCGATCGAGCGCAGCGGACCCATCAACACCGCGCTGGCGATCGCGCTGCTTGAATGTGTGTTCGTCGCGTTTACCGTCCATTATTGGGGAAAGATGTGGGCCTTCCTCGCTCTGCTGGTCGGCATCCGGGCCGGCCTGTCGGAGGCGCGCTATCTGCCGCCGCGCGTGCGGGGCGACGGCCCGGTCGGGCCGCGGCCGATTCCGACAGGTCTGGCGAGCGGATCGTCCAGACTTCCCGCCAGGCGTCTACGCCCATGTTGAACAGGACGCACGACAAGGCATTGGGGACGCACGTTCCGCGCCTGCGTGCGCGCGCCGTGGGCGATCCGGGCGACATCACGTTCCTGTTCCGCGTAGTCCGCAGCCACTCCCGCACGTTGCTGACCGCCGCTCTGATCGGCCTCGCGCTCGGCAGCATGCACTATCTGCTGTCGCAACGGCTCTATACGGCTTCGGTCCGCATCCTCATCGACTTTCGCAGGCTCTCGGCGATCGGCGAGAACGAGATCCTGATCAATTTCCGCGTCAACGATTCGGCGGTCGAGAGCCAGTCGACGATCATCGAGTCGAACGGACTGATGCGAGCGGTGATCGAGCGGTTGAAGCTTCAGACCGATTCGGAATTCGTCGGCGAGACGGCGTGGTGGAAGACGGCGCTCGGCTGGGTCGGCCTGGTCAACGATCCGGCCGCATTGAGCGAGGAGGAGCGCATCCAACTGGCGCTGGAACTGTTCGCGAAACGGCTGTCCGCCAAGCGGGTCGGCGCGTCCTACGTGCTCGATGTGCAGTTCCGGTCGCGCGCGGCGGAGAAGGCGATGCGGATCGTCAATGCGGTCGCTACCGCCTACGCTGCCGACCAGCTCAACGCCAAGCAGGAGGTCGCCGACAACACCAATGCCTGGTATCAGAGGCGGATCGCCGAGCTGCAGCGGCAGGCGGCCGAGGCGCAGAATGCCGCCGTCGAGTACCGCAAGCAGCATCAAGTGATGCTGGTCGACGGCAAGTTCGTCGACGAGCAGCAGGTTTCGGAACTGGCCGTCAAGATCGTCCAGGCCCGCATCGACCGGGCCGACGCCGAGGCGAAGTTCGAACGTATCCAGGAGCTGCTGCGGCGCGGCGGCGCCGCCGATGGATCGGTC
>PNKF01000340.1 GCA_013822285.1 Gemmatimonas sp. | reverse complement strand
AACGGCCGCGCAGCGCGTTCTCCACCACGAAGGGCCCCTCGTTGCGGCACTCACCGCCCGCCTCCCGCACGCGCGTCGCGATCAGCGCCTGCCGACGCTCCGCCGATTCATCGCGGAACAGGTTCATCGCCGCTAACGAGTCAGCCAGGGGCGTGGACCACTGCTGCACCAGGCGCGTGACCTGCGCGCGGCGCGTCTCGAGCACCGGCGCCGGCTGCAGCTCGCGCCGCACCAGGCCACCCGTCTCACGCAGCATCGTAAAGGCCTGCTCCACGATCGGCGTCCACGGCGTGTAGGTCAGGCTGCCCAAGGCGATGATGCCCACGCCTTCCTCGGGCAACCAGCGCATGATGGACCCGTAGCCCGGCAGGCCGCCGGTGTGCGACACATTCAACCGGATGTCGCAGTTCTCGCTGACGCGCAGGCCGTAGCCATAGCCACCCGCGTTCGAGGCGATCGAGCCCGCATTCACGAAAGTCGAGAGCCCACTATAGCGCTGGATCTGCTGCATCTCGCGCCGCGAACTGCGTGACAGCGGTCCGGCATCCGCGCCATCACGCGCCGGCCAGGCATCGAGCATGAAGGCCACCCAGCGCGAGAGGTCTGCCGGCGTGGTCAGCATGCCACCCATCACGCCGAAGGCCCCGTCGGGCAGTGGCGGCTCGAGCTTCCAGCTGCCGTCCTCCAGCCGATATCCATACGCCAGCCGCTCTGCCGGCACATCGGCGGATTCCAAGTACGTGTGCCGCATGCCCAGCGGCAGCAGGATGCGCTCACGCAGGTACTGCGCGTACGGCATGCCAGCCACGTTACGCACCACGCGCCCGAGGATCGCGAAGCCGTAGTTCGAGTACTCGTAGGCCGTACCCGGCGTCGTCGAGAAGGGAATCCCGCTGCGCAGCATCGCGCTGAAGGCCTCCTCGCTGGCATCCAGCTGCTGGTCGCCCCAGGGATTGTCCTCGGGGAAGCCCGCGGAATGCGTGAGCAAGTGCCGGATAGTGATCTTCGGTGCATCGCCGCTCGCGTAGCGCAGGCCCCTCAGCTCGGGCACGTAGCGCTCGGCGGGGTCATCCAACGAAAGCTTGCCGGCGTCGCGAAGCTGCAGGATGGCCACCGCCGCAAAGCTCTTGCTCATCGACGCAATGCGAAACACCGTCGCCGTATCAGCCGCGGCGCGCTGCTCCACGTTGCGCAGCCCGCCGGCGACCACGTGTTCGAGCCGGCCATCAATCACGATGCCGTACGCCCAACCCGGCACGCGCTGCTGCTCGACGAAGCGCCGCATGAGCGAGTCGATGCGCGGGATCGCCGTGCGAAGCTTCTCGCGCCGCGCTAGGTCGGCAAAACGCGCAGGCGGCGCGATGGAGCTCATCGCGCCGCCTGGCAGGGACGTCTGGGACTGCGCCGCGCTCAGCTGCGCGGTGGAGAGTTCGGCGACGCCGAGCCCGAGGAGCAGTAATAGTGGATGCTTTCGCATCCCCTATTGTGTACGTCCGTGGAGCAGGTAGGGAAGGGTCCACTCGCGCCAGTCGTTCGCGCGGCGGGCGTTCAGCTCTGTCCAGCGCGCGGCAACCGCCGTGCGCAGCTCCGTCGCCCGCGGCTCGCCAAGTCGCTCGGCGGCTCGCTCGAGCGCCGGCAGCGCATCGGCGGACAGCGTGGCGT
>PNKF01000339.1 GCA_013822285.1 Gemmatimonas sp. | reverse complement strand
CGTCCATCACCCAAGTGGCCGGGATGACGAAGAGCGGCGTGAGGAAGAAGCCGAGCAGGATGTTGATCCAGGTCAGGCCCACGTAGTACGCGCCCATGCCGAGGCCGGCTACGAGGGTACCGAGGGGACCACCAAACGCCTGTTCCACTGAATCGCTCCGAAGAATCCGGGGTGAAGTCGGTTGGCGCAGGTCCGTCACGGTCTGCGCGCGTCGGCGAGTATGTTAGCCAGATGCCGACGCAAAGTGAAGCGCTGGAATCCGTCCATCGTTCCCTGGCCGAGCTGCCGCGCGGGCGCTGGCTGTTGGCGGTGAGCGGGGGGCGGGATTCGATGGCCTTGCTGGATGCCTTCGCGTCGGCGCGCGGGCATGAGGTCGCCGGTGTGGCGAGCTTCGACCATGGGACAGGCCCTGCAGCGCGGAAGGCCGTCGCGCTGGTGGAGCGGACCGGTTTGGCGCTGCAGTTGCCGGTCATGACGGGGCGGATGCAGCCGGCGGTCGGCCATGCGAAGCTGGCGGCGCACAGCGTCGACGAAGCCGCGTGGCGGGAGGCGCGCTGGCGGTTCCTCGACGGATGGGCGGCGGAGCTGCGCGCGACGGTGGTGACCGCGCACTCGTGGGATGATCAGGTCGAGACGGTGGTGCTGCGATTGCTGCGGGGCAGTGGACCGCGAGGACTGGCTGGCATGCGCGTGGCCGATGCCACAGGCAACGCTGAGCACGCCGGCGCCTCGACGCGCATCGCACGCCCCTTCCTTACGCTGCGACGTGACCAGATCGCCGCCTACGCCACGGCGCGGCGACTGCAGTGGGTGGTGGATCCCTCCAACGCGACGCTGGCCTTCGGGCGGAACCGCGTGCGGCATGAGATCCTCCCGGCGCTCGAACGCGCGTCGCCGGGGTTTGCGCAGTGGTGCTGGGACCTCTCCGGACGCGCGGCGGCGTGGCGGCAGACACTCGCGACGTGGGTGGACGCGCAGCTGGCGCCGGTGCTGATCGACGCCGATCGCGTTGCCGTGCGGGCGGCAGCGATGCGGACGTTCGATGCGACGGGCGGCGCGGTGATTTGGCCGGAAGTCGCCGCTCGCGTCGGGCTCGCGATGGATCGACGCGGCATCGCGCGCGTGGTGGCCTGGGCGCCGACCGCCAAGTCCGGTGGGCGCGTCCAATTGTCGCGTGGGGAAGTCCTGTGCACGGCCAGCACTTTCGTGATCCGACGTCTATATTGATGTAGATGACGCCTCTTTCGAATTCTGGCGATCCTCGGCTCCGCGGCCGCGCTGTGAAGCGTGTGGCCTTCGATGAGTCGACCATCGCCGCCCGCGTCCGGGAACTGGGCGATGAAATCACCGCTTCCTATCCAGACGGCGAGGTGCTGGTCCTCGGGCTCCTGAAGGGGAGCTTCGTGTTCCTGGCGGACCTGGTGCGCGAGATCAAGCGCCCGCTGCACGTGGACTTCCTGGTGGCGTCGTCCTATGGCGCCGGTACCGTGTCATCCGGGAACGTCCAACTGGTGTATGACCCGAAGACGGAGCTTGAAGGAAAGCACATCCTCTTGGTCGAGGACATCGTGGATTCCGGCCGCACGCTGCAGGTGCTGATGGACCTGCTGCGCGAACGGAAGCCCGCCTCGCTCGAGATCTGTGCGCTCTTGCACAAGCACATCGCGGAGCATCTCT
>PNKF01000338.1 GCA_013822285.1 Gemmatimonas sp. | reverse complement strand
ACCTGCAGGCCGCCGATCCACAGATGCGGCGCGCCGAACTGCGCGATGGCGCCGCGGCCGGGGCCGGTCAGCCGCGCGGCAAAGCGGCCGTCGGGGCTGAGATTGTCGAAGCTGATGTCCGTGCGCTCGGCGAGCACCATGCGCTCGATGTTGGCGGCGGGGCGCTGCCAGGTCTCGGCGCGGAGGACGGTCCAGGGGTCGCGGTCCTGTGCGAAGGCGAGGACGGGAACAGCGACGGCCGCGACGAGTGCGCGGCGCAGGGCGGAAAGCGAAATCGACATTGCCGTGGGGTCGGGTGATGGGGCGCGGCTGCGCCCCCATAAAGACGCCAACGAGAGTCTACGCGCAGGCGGCGGGGAGTGCTGGCGGCACGGTACGCCGCGGGCGCGGGTGCGTCGCGCCGGGTAGCGACTCAGCGAGGCGCGAGAAAAGCCCGCACGGGCGCCGCGTCGCAGGCCCCCACTTTGAGCGGCGGCGCAACCAGCTGGTACTCGCCGGCGTGCACATGCTCGAGGTCGAGATTCTCCAGCACGTAGCAGTGCCCGCCGAACAGCGTCCGATGCACGTCGAGCGTCTTGCTCTCGCGGTCATCCACGCTGGGGCAGTCGACGCCAAGGAGCTGCAAGCCATCGGCGACGAGCGCCGCGGCGGTATCCGTGGCGAGGGCTGTCCAGGCCACCGGAAAACGGCCGACGGCCGTGGACTGACCGGTGCGCAGGAGCAGCCGCCGCGTCCCCGGCCGCCACCCAGCCTCCTTGAGCTGCGCCAGTGCGATCGTGCCACTCAAGTGCCGAACATCGGCCACGCGCGCCGGTCCGATGAACGGCGCAATTGGGAGGGCATCGGCGCCCGCACCATCGCGCAGCACATGCAAGGGCGCATCCGCGTGCGTGCCGACGTGCGGGCTGGTCTCCCACTTCGAAACGTTGACGCTCGCGCCATCACTCATCGCCCAAGCCCAACCGCAACTGAACGGCGTGTCGCCAGGCCACGGCGGCGTACGCGAGTCGAAGGCGACGGAAATGTCGATCAGGTCACGCGGGTCGAGCGCGTTCGTATCCGCACGATGACGCTCGTTGCCGTGCATCGATCAGCCCCGCTTGTACAGCCGCGCGCGCACCGCCCACAGCTCCGGGAAGAACCGCTGGCCCACGGTCTTCATGAGATACTTCGACCCCAGCGTGCCGCCCGTGCCGCCCGTGTCCGGCCCGATGATGCGTTCCACCATCTGCACATGCAGGAAGCGCCAGCGTCCGAAACCCTGCTCATAGGCGAGGAAGGACTCGGCCAGCATATGCAACAGCGCGTGCTGCGGCTCGTTGTAGACCTGATCCAACGTGACGCCCGCATGCGCCAGCAGCTTGAGGTACAGCTCCTGCAGCGTCGGCCGCGCGAGGGCGCGCTGCACCACGCCTGGGATCTCGCCGTGTTCCTTGAGCGCCGCCATGAAATGCGATTCGCGCAGGCCGCTCGTGGCCTCGATCGCGCGGAACTGCGCGCTCTGCGAGCCACTGGAGCTGCCCAAGTAGCCGCGGAACTGCGCGAATCGCTGCGGCGGCAGCGTGTCGAGCGCGCTGAGCTCGGTCGAGACCAACTCGACGAGCACATTCACGCGCTGCATGGACGTCAGCGCACCGACGGCGTCGAAGGCCTCGAGCCGCGCGATCAACTGATCGAACTCATGCAGGATC
>PNKF01000337.1 GCA_013822285.1 Gemmatimonas sp. | reverse complement strand
CGCGCCCGCCTTCCCCAACACCTTCGAGGCCTCGATGGCCGCAGCGGTGTCGTTGGAGCCGGCACCGGCGATCACCGGCACGCGGCCCTTGGCCGCCTCGGCCACCACGCGCACCACACGCTCGCGCTCAGGCAATGAGAGTGTCACGGCTTCACCCGTCGAGCCCACGGGCACGAGGCCGTGGATGCCTTCGGCGATCTGCCAGTCGACCAGCGCCGCCAGGGCCGTCTCATCGAGCGAGCCGTCGGCCTTGAACGGCGTGACGAGCGCGGTGATCGCACCGCGAAGAGGAGCGGTCATCGAATCACGTCTCCAAGAAAGTCATCAAGGGTGAACACACCGCGACGGCCCGCCAGCCACTTGGCGGCAGCCAGCGCACCCGACGCGAACACGCGGCGGTCACGGGCTTCGTGCACCAAGCGCACCTGCTCGAAGGCCGCGTCGAACACCAGCTCGTGCGTGCCGGGCACATGGCCCGTGCGTACCGACGTGACGGGAATCGCCTTGCCGCGTGCGCGCTCGGCCACGAGCGCCAGCATGCGCGCCGTGCCACTCGGCGCGTCGAGCTTCTTCGCGTGATGCGTCTCGACCAAGTGCACGTCGAAACCCGCACGATCATGCGCGAAGCGTCGCGCTGCCTCCTCGACGACCTTCGCGAAGAGATGCACGCCCAGCGCGAAGTTCGGGGCCCAGAGCATTGCGCCCTTGCTGTTGCGCACAAACGTCTCGACCAGCGCGCGCTCCGCGTCCCAACCCGTGGTGCCGCTCACGACCGGCACGCCAAGCTCCGCGCACTGCCTGACCAGCCCAGCGGCCGCATGCGGCTCGGTGAACTCAATCACGACTTCGGCGCCCTTGAGCGACTCGGCCGTCACGCCACGGGCCGTCTCGTCCTTATCGAGCTGGGCCGTGAGCCTGAAGCCCTGCTCCGGCGCCAGCTGCGCGAGCAGCCTGCCCATCTTGCCCGCACCGAGGATGGCGAGCGCGGTCATTCGAAGAACGCCGCGTGCAAGCGCTTCATGGCTTCGTTCACCTGATCCCCGTCCACGATGAGCGTGAGGTTGATGCCCGTCGCCGAGAGCGAGACCATGTGCAGGCGCAGGTTGCCGAGGGCCTGCAGCGCCTTGGCCATCGCCTCGGTGTGCTCGCCGAGCCCGGCACCGACGAGCGCGACGATGCCGCGGTGCCGCTCGACCGCGACGTCCCCGAACGCGCTGAGCTGCGCGACGACGGCGTCGAGATGCTGATCGTCGTCGAGCGTCACGCTGACGCTCACCTCGGACGTCGCGACCACGTCCACCGAGGTGCGGTTCTTCTCGAAGACCTCGAAGATCTTCCGCAACGCACCGGGCGTGGCCAGCATGCGCGGCGAGCGGATCTTGACGACGACCGTGCGCGTCTTGCCCGCGATGGCGCGTACCGGCGTGCGCGGCGCGTCGAAGGTGATGCGCGTGCCCGTGCCCTGCGGCTTGCGCGAATTGAAGACGAAGACCGGAATGCCCTTCTTCACCGCCGGCGCGATCGTGCTCGGATGCAGCACCTTGGCGCCGAAGTTCGCGAGCTCCGCGGCCTCGTCGAAGCGGATGTGTCCGATCAGCTGCGCGCCCGGGACCACGCGAGGATCGGCGGTGAGCATGCCGTCCACGTCGGTCCAGATCTCGATCGCCTCGGCGTCCATCGCCGCGCCGAACAGCGA
>PNKF01000336.1 GCA_013822285.1 Gemmatimonas sp. | reverse complement strand
ACCTTGCGGGCTTCGGACGTCCAGTTCAGGTCGGGCTTCGAATAAATGTTTTTGACGCCCGTGGTTTCGCAGCCGTGCCAAGCGATCGCGGCCTTGAGGCAGGGCGTGCCGTCGGCGAGCTGGTAGCCTTGCAGGAGGACGGAGCCGCGCGGCGTGACGCCGGAGGCGGTTCTCACGGACAGGCTGAGACGGGCGAGGCCGAGGTGGTAGTTGACCGTGCGGGACGTTTCCCAGCAGCCGTCATCCGGAGCGGGGTCATCGGCAGCGAGGGCGCGTTCGAAGTCGGTGAGGAAGGAGAGCATCCGGGAGTGCATAGCGGGCGGCGACACTGCGCCGTTGGCAGGGCATCGGCACCGACGTGAACAACTTGAGGATAAAAATGCGCAATAATTCAGAAGAAAGGCTCGCCCCCGACGCTCGGTCCGATTGGCTCGGGTGCCTCCATGAGCGAAGCTCCCATCCAGCCCAAGGCAACGGGTGCCACCGCACCGTCCGGGCCGAGCCGAGATGCCGTCCTGCTGATCGAGGACAACGAGACCATTGCCGGCCTGCTGACGGCCATCCTGCGCGGCATGCGCCTGCGCGGCATGCGCCTGCGCGTGCTCGCGTGCGCCGACGGCGCGCAGGCCACGACGCTGTTCGAGCTGCACAAGGAGGAAATCCTCCTCGTGCTGGCCGACTGCCGCCTGCCGGACGCCGACGGCCGCGAGCTCTGCGTGAAGTTTCGCGAGAGCGTGCCGGAGCTGCCCGTGCTGGTGACCAGCGGCAGCGTGTCCGGGCGCGGCGTGGCGCCGTTGCCGCGCTCGTCGTCGGTGGAATATCTGCCCAAGCCCTACGCGCCGTCCGAGGTGCTCACCAAGGTCCATCGGCTCATCCAGGCTGCCGGCGGCGCTGCCGTGGCCGGCTAAGATTTGTTTGAACGCCCCGGGGGCGAAGCTACCTTGGACCCCCCGATTGCAACTGAAACACCTGAACGCCGCCGGTCGCGATGTCCTTTGAGAAAGTCCTGATCGTCGAAGACGAGCCGGTCGTCCGGAATCTCCAGAGCGAGATCTTCATGCGCCGGAAATTCGCCGTCTCGACCGCGGAGTCGCTCACCCAGGCCGAGACGCTGCTCGCCCGCGAGTCGTTCGATCTGGTGATGCTCGACATCCGCCTGCCCGACGGCGACGGCCAGCAATTCCTGGAAAAACTCGCCACCCTCCCGGAGCGGCCCCTGGTGGTGATGGTCACCGGCTACGGCTCGATCGAGTCGGCGGTGGCCTGCATGCGCGCCGGCGCCTTCGACTACGTGCTCAAGCCGTTCACGCCGTCGCAGATCGACGTCATCATCAAGAAGGCCGCCTCCTACCGCCAGCTCCTGCAGGTCAACCGCCTCCTGAGCGACCAGCAGAGCGAGGAAGACGGCGCCATCGTCGGCCGGAGCCCGGTGATGCTGCGCCTGCGCCAGATGATCGAACGGGTCGCCCCGACCGATGCGACGGTGCTCATCACCGGCGAGAACGGCACGGGCAAGGAAATGGTCGCGCGCGAACTCTACCGCCGCAGCCCGCGCCGCCAGAATCCGTTCATCAAGGTGAACTGCGCCGCGATTTCGGAGAACCTGATCGAGAGCGAGTTCTTCGGCCACGAGCGCGGCGCATTCACCGGCGCCACCGACCGCCGCGAGGGCCGCTTCGAGCTGGCCAACCAGGGCACGCTC
>PNKF01000335.1 GCA_013822285.1 Gemmatimonas sp. | reverse complement strand
CGCTTGAGCTCGATGACGATGCGCGTCTGCGCATCCGACTCGTCGCGCAGGTCGCTCACGCCCTCGATCTTCTTGTCGCGCACCAGCTCGGCGATGCTCGTCACGAGGTTCGCGCGATTCACCTGGTACGGCAGTTCGGTGACGACGATCTGCGACTTGTTCGAGGATTCCTTCTCCTCGATCACCGCGCGGGCGCGCATGATGATCTTGCCGCGCCCCGTCTCGATGTAGTCCTTGATGCCCGCACGACCATAGATGAAGCCGGCCGTCGGGAAGTCCGGACCCTTGATGTGCTTGCGGATGTCCTCGACCGAGAGGTCGGGATTGTCGATCATCGCCGTAACGGCCGCGGCGACTTCGCGCAGGTTGTGCGGCGGGATGTTGGTCGCCATGCCGACGGCGATGCCGGCCGAGCCGTTGACCAGCAGGTTCGGGAACGCCGACGGAAGCACCGTCGGCTCTTCCAGGCGATCGTCGAAGTTCGGCGCGAAATCGACGGTGTTCTTGTCGATGTCGGTGAGCATCTCGACGGCGATGCGCGTCAGGCGCGATTCCGTGTAGCGGTAGGCCGCCGCCGGATCGCCGTCCATCGAGCCGAAGTTGCCCTGGCCATCCACCAGCGGATAGCGCAGCGAGAAGTCCTGCACCATGCGCACGAGTGCGTCGTACACCGACTGGTCGCCGTGCGGGTGGTACTTACCGAGCACGTCGCCGACCACCGTCGCCGACTTCTTGTACGCACGCCCCGGCACCAACCCGAGTTCGTTCATCGCATAGAGCACGCGCCGGTGCACGGGCTTCAAGCCGTCGCGCACGTCCGGCAGCGCGCGGCTCACGATGACGCTCATCGAGTAGTTGATGAACGATTCCTTCACCTCGTCCTGGATCAAACGGGGAAGGATGCGCTCACGGTTGTTCGGGGCCGTCATAGACGCTCGGTTTAGGGGCGATTTTCAGAGGGAACCGCGACCCCGAAAGTTAGCCGATTTCGCAGGCGCAAACAACGGGTTTTGTGACCAGAAAACTGCAATCACCACGGAGGCACGGAGACACGGAGACTTCCTGAGAATGCTTTGGGGGCTCGCGCCGATGCCTCGGTGCAAGCCCCCAAGAAGACGCAGTTCCTGCCGTTGCAGTCTCCGTGCCTCTGTGTCTCCGTGGTGACCCGCCGTCTAGCGCGGCTCCGCGCTCGGCTGCTCGCTCTCGGCCTGCTCCGACGCCTTACGCAGCGCCTCGCGCTCGTGGCGCCAATCCTCGTACCAACGCCGCGTCACCTCGCCCGCGAGCTCCCGGTTGCCGAGCCCGAAGCTCAACGCCAGCGCCAAGGCAATCGCACCGAAGATGATCGCGAACGCCGTCGTCACGATGCCCGTCGCCACGCCGAGCTCCTGCAGCGACATGAACACCGCCAGCAGCACCACGCCGCCCTTGCCCGCGCGCGCCAGCGTGCTCGCCCCCGCGAGACCACCCGCGCTCGCCGCAATCAGCGCCGCCACGAGGTCGCCCAGCACCAGGCCGAGAATCACGATCACCACCGCCGCGATCACGCTCGGCACATAGCTCACCAACTCGGCGAAGGCCTGGCCGAGGTAGTCGATGCCCAGCGTGTCCGCCGCGATCAACATCGCCGTGAAGATCAGGAACCAGAACACCACGTTGCCGAGCACACGCGACGGCGTGAGCGGCACGCCGTAGGGATCCAGCGGCGGCG
>PNKF01000334.1 GCA_013822285.1 Gemmatimonas sp. | reverse complement strand
AATCGATGGCCTCCTCCCGCCCGATCCCGATGAATTGGACGCGGAGGAGGCGTACGCGCTCGACGATGAGGAGTTCTGGGACGTGCTCGCCGTGCTCGACACCGTCATTGCCGTCCTCGATGAGTGCGCCCAGACGGCTCCTGCGCCATAACGACGCTTGCTGCCGACAGCTGCGGGTGCGGAAGCAGTTGTGGGGCGGCCGCCCTGTAGGGCATGGGACGGCCTAGCGGCCGCCCCACAACTGCGTCTTATTGGAGCAGCTGCAGCAGAAGCACACGTTATACCGATGCGAGCGGCTCATGGATGAAACCACCATCTTCGTTCCCAGAGAGCTTCGTGCGGACTGGCCAGACGTCGCGTCTAGCTGGCGTCGGCAGTACCCGATGCTGTTCGATGAGCATGACCTGAGACTCGCGCGCTCGCAGCCCCGCAACCACTTCGCGGAGTGGGTTTCGGCGATTCATTTCTTCCAGACCTTGAATCTTCGTTCGCTTGTCGAGAAGTACGCGTTTGACAAGCACGAAGCGAAGGCCGAGAAGATGCAGCGCATCCTTGATGAGCCGAGTCGCGCACGTCTCGCAAACATTTGCCGTCGCCATCGCTGCCAGCCGCCGGATCTGCTGCTTTATGACGATGCGGACGCACTGGTGGCATTCGCCGAAGTGAAGGGACCGAATGACCGGATGCGTCCCAAGCAGTCCAACATGATTACTGCCGTTAAGCGTGCTTTCGCGGTTCCCGTGCTGACGGTGCGCGTACGGTTCGTCGCCGGATAGGCACGGTATAACGCCGCTTGCTGCCGATGGCCGCGGCTAGGGATGGGTTGGGCGGGGTGGCCGTGATGACCTGGGCTGGTTGCGGCCACCCCGCCCAACCCTTTTTATATGAGCGTCCACAGCAGAAGCACACGTTATCGCGACCGAGACAGATCCGCCTGGAGGAAGACCAGCATGGATGAGTTACTGGCCCGCGACGGCTACTCCGAGCGCCCGCCCCTGCTCCGCGCTCTCGCGCTCGCGCTCGTCGGCCTCGTCTTCGTCCTCATCGACGGCCCGCCGAAGTTCGCCATCTTGCTTGTCCTAGCTGCCGTGGTCGAATACGGCCGCTACGTCCACCGCCGCCGGGAGCGGCTCCCTGCTCCGTCCGCGCGACCCTAGGTCGCGACGCGCGCGATAACGACGCTTGCTGCTGACGGTCACTTTTCGGTAGCGCGGGCTGCGCCCGCGCATTCTATTAGGGTGTCCGCAGCAGAAGCAGACGTTATGAAGACCATCATGTCCCGAGCGGCGCGAACTCTGGTCACTGCGGCATTGCTCCTGCCGGGATTGCTGGCGCTCTCGCCAGTGCCGCGGTCGGCTGGCGGCGTCGCGCGTGCGCGGCAGGCCTCTTGCCCCGAGCGAGCGCCCCACCGCGCGTTCGTCCAGCTCGACTCGATGCGGCGCGTGCTCATCTGCGCGTTCACCACGCAGGCGCACGGCGGCCCCTATACCACCACGCCGCAGCTCCGTCGGCTCGGCGACACGCTCTTCGTCTCGGCGTCCGTCTCCCTCCCGCTGGGCGAGCGCGTGCTGTTTCCGGAAGTCACCGACGTGCCGTACCAAGCCGTCTATGGGCCTCTGCCGCGCGGAACACGTTTGCGCATCACCACCCGCGCGCCCGGGAGAGCGCCCAGCGCGCGAGTGGCGCTCGACACGACGCTCAACGTGCCGTGACGCGCTTCATAACGCC
>PNKF01000333.1 GCA_013822285.1 Gemmatimonas sp. | reverse complement strand
GCGGCGTCCACGTTGGCGCGCATCACGATGCTCGTCGACGGAAAGATGGACTGTTCCGACGGCGTGAAGACCGCGGGCACCGGCGCGGCGTCGAGTCCGCCGTCCTTGGTGTCGGCGACGACGCCGACGACGGTGCGGAACTCGTTCTCGGCCATGCCGATGAAGCGCAGCACGTCGCCGCTCCAGGCCAGCCGGCGCCCGACGGCACTTTGGTCGGGCCAGAGGCGCGTGGCCAGCGTCTGGTTGATGACGACGACCTTCTCGCCGTCGGCGCGGTCCGTGCTCAGCAGTTCGCGGCCTTCAATCAAGCGGATGCCCGACGCGCGGAAGTACGAGGGGTCGGCGCTGCGGTACTCCGCGGTCGGAATCGGCTCGCCGGGGTTCTGCGGGCGGCCTTCGACCTTCAGTTCAAGTTGGAATCCGGAGCGGCGCAGCGGCGTGGTGGAGCCGAATCCGATGACCTCGACCTGCGGCAGGGCATCGAGTTCGCTGGCCATCTGCTGGTGCCGCTGCCGCGTGATGATGGGGTCGTCCGCCGTGAAGTCGAAGGGCACCTCCATCGTCAGCACGTTGTGCGTATCGAGGCCGGGGTCAACGGCGGCGAGGCGCTGCATCGAGCGCACCAGCAGGCCGGTGCCGGTGAGGAGGATGACGGTGACCGCGACCTGCGTGACCACCAAGGCCTGCTGCAGGCGGCGACGGCGCACGCCGCCGGTGGACTTCGTGGTGCCTGCCTGAAGTCCGGCGGCCAGGGCGTTGTCATCGCCGATGCGCGGCACGAAGGACAGGATGAGCGCGACGATCAGCGAGAGGCCGAGCGTGAACGCGAGGACGACGCCGTCCACGCTGATCTCGTCGGCGCGCGGGCTCACGCGGGCCGTGATGGCGGCGAGCATGCCGACACCCGCATAGGCAATGCCGATGCCGAGCACGGCCCCGCTGAGCGCGAGCACCACGTTCTCGGCGATCAACAGGCGACGGATGCGATCGGTGCCGGCGCCAAGTGCGGCGCGCAGCGTGAGTTCGTGTTCGCGACGCACGCCGCGCATCAGCGCGAGGTTGGCGACGTTGGCGCAGGCAATGATGAGCACGAACGCAGCGACGCCGATGAGCAGGAACAGCGTGAGGCGCGCGTCGGCGCCGAGAACTTCCTTGAAGGGCGTGACCGTGACGCTGTAGCCCGAGGCCTTGTCGTACATCTCCGGGAACTGCTCGTGCTGGCGGCTGGTGATGGTCGCGACGTCTTGGCGCGCCTGCTCGAGCGTGGCGTCGGGGTTCATGCGGGCGATCACCTGCGTCATGCGGTGCGTGCGGCCGTCCTGCATGAGCGCGCTGACGTGATGCTCGCTGATGCTCATGTTCATCAAGGCGTCGAAGCGGCCGGGGAAGAACGGCGCCGGTTGCAGCACGCCGATGACCTCGACGTTGCGGCCGCCGATGCGCAGCGTGCGGCCGAGGACGGTCGGGTCGCCGCCGAAGTAGGTCTGCCAGTACCCGTGCGTGAGCATGATCACCGGTGCGGCGCCGGCGCCATCGTCGCCGTCCGTGAAGGAGCGGCCCATGATCGGCGCGAGGCCCATCACGCTGAGGTAGTTGCCGGTGACGAGTCCGACGTCGATCTGCGAGGCGGCGTCGTCATCCACGAAGTTGAGCGTGAGCGGCGAGTACTCGGCGATCTGCGCCAGCGTGCGCGACTCGCGACGGAAGTCGTTGATCTCGGGAACCGAGAAGGCGATGTCGT
>PNKF01000332.1 GCA_013822285.1 Gemmatimonas sp. | reverse complement strand
ATCGAAGCGGGCGCCACCGTCTGCGTCGCCACCTGGCCGCCGGCGCTCAACATCTTCCTCAACCTGCTCGAGCGCGGGAAGATGGACGAGTCACGCAAGCTGAAGGACGGCTCGCTGCTCAACTTCGAGAAGATCTATCCGCTCGATGCCGTCTTCGACACGCTCGAGGACGCGCCGCAGGACCTGCGCGAGAACAAGCGCTACAAGGACGTCGGCGACTTCTCCATCGCGGGACTCGCCGCGCGCGTGCACGCAGACTTCGGTCCCCAGCCGATCGACATCCTCGTGCATTCGCTGGCCAACGGTCCCGAAGTGAAGAAGCCGCTGATGGAGACCTCACGCGCAGGGTATCTCGCCGCCGTCAGCGCCAGCGCGTACTCGCTGGTGTCGATGGTGCGGCACTTCGGTCCCTTGATGCGGAACGGCGGCAGCGTCGCCTCGCTCACCTACATGGCCAGCGAGCGCGCGATTCCCGGCTACGGCGGCGGCATGAGTTCCGCCAAGGCTGCGCTCGAGAGCGATACCCGCGTGCTCGCCTACGAAGCCGGCCGCAAGTATGGCATCCGCGTGAACACCATCTCGGCGGGCCCCTACGCCTCGCGCGCCGCCAGCGCGATCGGCATCATCGATAACATGGTGAAGTACTGCCAATCGAATACGCCCCTGCCGGAAGCGCTCGAGGCCACGGAAGTCGGCAACGCGACAGCGTTTCTTTGCTCACCGTTGGCCAGCGGCATCACCGGCGCGACGGTGTACGTCGACAAGGGCTATCACGCGATGGGCATGGCCGTGGATGGTGCGACCGTGCCGAACTTCGGCGCCTAAGTCCGCGACGTCAGTCGCCGAACCGGCGGGCGGGCATCCAGCTGCGCACGATGCCCGTCGCGACGGCGACGCCTGCGAGAATGAAGCCGCAACCCGCGAGCATCGTGAGGGTTGCGGCTTCTCTCAAGAAGAGCCAGCCCCAGACCATCCCGAACAACGGGATCAGGTACGTCACCGCCATCGCACTGGTGGGGCCCGCGTTGGCGAGGAGGCGGAAGTACAGCACGTAGCCAAGCGCAGTGCCGCCAACCGCGAGCGCGATGACACTGCCCCAAGCGGCCGCGCCAGGCATCACGCTGGGCCGGAGCCAGATGGCAGGCAATGCGAGGATCATGACGGACGCAAGGAGTGAGCCCGCTGAGATCGCCAAGGAACTCATGCCGGGCAACATCCGGCGCGTCAGGTGCGCGGCCAGCGCATACAGCGACGACCCGCCCAGCGCCGCGACGATCGCCAGGGTCTCGCCCCCGATGCTGAGCTTCGGCGCCACGAGGATCACGACGCCGATGAAGCCGACGAACAATCCGACACCGCGGTCGATACCGAGCTTCTCGCCGAACACGACCCGCCCGATCAGCGCGCCCCAGAGGGGGACGGTCGCATTGAGCACGGCCGCGAAGCCGGCCGGTACCGTCCGCGTGGCGTAGGCGAAGAGCGCGAACGGAATGGCGGTGTTGATGGCACCGATGACCAACAAGTTGCGCCAGCGGCCTCGAAACGCCCCGAGCTCACCACGCGCTGCGACCCAGGCCAACAGCAGCGCAGCCGCGATGGCCACGCGCACTTCCACGAGCGCAATCGGTCCGAACTCTGGGACAGCGATCCGAATGAACAGGAACGCGGCGCCCCAGAAGGCACCGAGCAGGACAAGGTCCAAGGAGTCGCGACGCTGCACAGCCGTAAGCTAGCGGCCTAGG
>PNKF01000331.1 GCA_013822285.1 Gemmatimonas sp. | reverse complement strand
AACTAAAATCCCGCGTTCGGTGCTCCGGATCATCTCCTCCATCGAACTCGACCCGCCCTGCATCTTCAACGACGTAGCACCCCCGGTCGCAACACGATTCTGCTTCTGCGCCCAGAAGCGCGAGGTCTGCAGCGTCTTCAGATTCCCATTCTCCACCCACACCTGACGCGCGAGTCGCATGCCTTCGCCGTCGAAGGGTTGGCCCAGCAACTGCGGATCCTGCGGGTCGGAGAACAGCGTGACGCGCTCGTCGACGATCTTCTCGCCGAGCTTGTTGCCGCCGCCCTGCTTGGAGAAGGGCGAGCGTCCTTCGTCGGCGAGACGCGCGTCGGCGTAGCCCGCGATGAGCTGCACGAGGTCGCCGACGGCCTGCGGCTCGAGGATGACGGTATAGCGGCCAGGCTCGACGGCGCGCGGCTCACGCGAGGCGCGGGCCTTGTCGATGGCGCGCTGCGAGACCTTCGCAAAGTCGACCTGGCGCCAATCCGGATGATCCGCCGCGGCCCAGCCCGACCCCGTGCCGTCCGTCGTGCGCACGGTCAGCGTGTAGTTGGTGTTCGTGCCGCGGTGGTACGCGAACATGCCTTTGCTGTTGGCGAGTGCGGTGCTGCCCGCGCCGACCACGAGGTAACCGGCCGCGCGGAGGTCGCCCGCGCTGCGCGCGGGCTGCAGCGCCGTGAGCGCGGCGCGCGCGCGCGCCGCGGCGTCCGTCGCGGCGGTGCTCTCGAAGTAGGCTTCGACCGGCACGTACTGCTGCGGTTCGAGCAGCGGCATCGCCTCCGGATCGTCCGGCGCGAGCCGCGCCAAGACTTCTGACTGCTCGACGCAACGGCGCAGCGAGGCCTCGGAGAGGTCGTTGGTCGTCACGACGGCGTGCTTGGGACCGAACCAACTCTGCACGGCCAGCTGGCCGTCGGTGACGGCGCCCGCGGTGCTCATCTGGTTGTCGGCGAAGCGGACGTTCGTCGTGTGATTGGAGCCGAGCTGCACATCGATGCCGTCGGCCTTGGAGAATCGCATGACGCGCTCGCAGATGGCCTGCGCGTCGGCGCGCGAGAGCACGGCGCCGGCCGGCACGCCCTGCGAGAGGCGCTTGAAGGTGTTGTCGGCGCTCATCCCTGCCTCCCGGTGTTGATCACGTTGACCTGGCGGAATCGCGCCGGCGGCGAGCCGTGGCTCACGGCGTTCACCTGTGGCGGCTGACCCTTGCCGTCGAAGAAGCTGCCGCCGAGTTCGTAGCTGGCGCGGCCGCCGATGGCGTCCATGGAGTTCCAGAAGTCCGGCGTGCGGATCTGGTACGCGACGTCCTTGAGCATGCCTTCGATCTTGCCGCCCTTGATCTCGTAGAAGACCTGACCGCCGAACTGCGCGTTGTAGCGCTGCTGGTCGATGGAGAACGAGCCGTCGCCGACGATGGCGATGCCGCGGTCCACGCCGGCGATGAGGTCGTTCCAGGTCTTGCTGTCGTTGCCGGGCATCAGCGAGACGTTCGGCATGCGCTGGAAGGCCACGGAGCCCCAGGAATCGGCATACGAGCAGCCGTGCGAGCGCACGGGCTTGCCGCTCTTGGCGTACCACTCGCGCAGCCAGGGCGCCTGCTCGCGCGTGGTCTGGTAATCGTTGAACATGCCTTCCTTCACGATCAGGAAGTCGTCCGGGCGTTCGCCGTCGTCGTCGTAGCCGATGGTCGAGAGCGCGCCTTCCTGCGAGCGGTCGCCCTGGATGTTCATGATGCTCGGCCC
>PNKF01000330.1 GCA_013822285.1 Gemmatimonas sp. | reverse complement strand
ATAGATGCGCGCCTCGCTGTGCTCGGGGTCGAGCTGCAGCGCCTTGCGCAGCGTCTCCGCCGCGCCGGCTTCGTCGCCGAGGCGGTGCTGCGTGTAGCCGACCATCGAGACGGCTTCGGCGTTCTCGGGCGTCTGCTGGACGGCGATCTCGAAGAAATCCTTGGCGTCTTCCATGTAGCCTTCGCGGAAGAGCGCGCGCCCGACCTGGAGCATGAGCTCGATGTCGTCGTTGTAGCCGAGCTCGAGGATGCGCCGGAAGCTCTTGAGGCCGGCCTCGTCCTGCCCAAGCTTGAGCAGCACTTCACCGAGTCCGGCGAGTGCGTCTTCGTGCTCGGGATCGAGGATGAGCGCTTCTTCGAAGGAGCGACGGGCCCAGGCGAACTCGTCGCGGGCCAAGCGGGCGTAGCCCACGCCAACGTGCAGCTCGACGGAATTGGGATAGAGCCCAAGCCCCTCACGCAGCAGCGCGAGGGCGTCGTCGTAGTTGCCTTCGTTGTAAAGCTGGTGCGCGCGCTCGTCGTACTCCTCGGAACTCAAGAACGGAGAGGGCATCGGGCGACTGACCTCCAGCTCGCAAGGGGTTGTCTCTAACCTACAGCGGGGACCGCGAAGTCAACAGACAGCAATTCAGGTGGGGCGCGACGGTTCCGGCGTGCGGGCGGCGAGGTGACTGGCGATCTCGCCGGCCAGGGCCGCGTTGGCTTCGAGCAGCGCAAGGTTGCTGCGCATCGAACGCCCGCCCGTGGCCTGGGCGATCGCGGCGAGGAGATGCGGCGTGAGGGCCGCCCCGCGGATGTCCCGTGCGGCGGCATCGGCGACGGCCGACGCGACCGCCGCATCGACGAGTTCTCGGCCAAGGGCTTCGGCAGCAGGCGGCGGCTGCACCACCAGCAGCGCCGAGGGCTGCCCGGCGACAGTCCAATGCGCCAGCGCGATGTCGACGATCTCCGTCGCGGAATCGGCGCGGGCGGGCACGCGCAGTCCGCTGCTCGCCGTGTAGAAGCCGGGGAACTCGTCCGTGCGATAGCCAATCACGGGCACGCCGTAGGTCTCGAGCCGCTCGAGGGTGGCCGGCAAATCCAAGATCGACTTTGCCCCGGCGCACACGACGATCGTCGGCGTGCGCGAGAGCTCGAGCAGGTCAGCCGACTCGTCGAACGCTGGCTCGCGGTGTACACCGCCGATGCCGCCCGTCGCGAACACCGGAACCTGCGCCAACCGGCAAATCGCCAGCGATGCCGCGACCGTGGTCGCACCGTCGAATCCCCGAGCGACCGCCACGCCGAGGTCGCGGGCGGAGACTTTGTGCACGCCGTCGCGACGCAGGAAGTGCGCGAGTTCGTCGGCCGTGAGACCGAGCGCCAGCTGGCCCCGCACCACGGCCGTGATGGCCGGGAGGGCGCCGGCAGCGCGCACCGCGTCCGTCATGCGCCGCGCGGCTTCGGCGTTCTCGGGAATGGGAAGGCCCTGGGCGAGCACGGAGCTCTCCAGGGCCACAATCCCACGGCGCGCGGTACGCGCCGTGGCGATGTCATCTGCAACCCGGACTGCGCGCGGTGCGGCGCTCACCGGGTGTGGGACTCAGGCGTCGTCGAAGTCGTCGGCGCGGCGCGTGTCCATCAGGTCGCGCTCGCGGGCATCGGGATCGAAGACTGCGAGGATCTTGATGTTCTCGCCCGCGTAGCAGTCGAACGCCTTGCCGGTGCCGCGCTTGATCGAGATCTCGTGGCCGTCTTCGAAGCGAAGGATGGCGTT
>PNKF01000329.1 GCA_013822285.1 Gemmatimonas sp. | reverse complement strand
GCGGCGCGTCATCTCGAGTTCGATCTCGATCGTGCCCGGCAGGCGCGTCGAGGGATGCACGAACGTGTCGCGATCTGAGCGCCGCAGCATCGCGTCCAGCCGCAGCGTGACTTCGTGCGCCCCCAAGCCTTCGCGCAGCACTTCATCGGCCCCGGCATCGAAGGCCGCCGCGAAGGAGGCGTCATCGTCGCGCGTCGCCATCATCACCGGCACGATGCCGGTGAACGAGTCCTGCTTGAGGCGCCGACACATCTTGAGCGCCGCCACCGGGTGCTGCCGCGCATCCACCAGCACCAGGCGCGGACGGCCGCGCAACGCCACCTGCATCACCTCGTCTGCGTCCGAAAACCGACGCGTTGGCACGCGTCGGCTGTCCAGCCACGCACGGACCGAATCCGGCAGCGACTGACCATCGGGAGTGAAAAGGAGTGCGACGCTCTGGGACACGCGGTCAGGTGCGGGGTGAACGTGAAAACCTAGGACGCCCGAGAATCACTGTCAAACTATGGCGTGACAAGCAGTTGCGCTCATTTCAGGCGGTACGGTCGCGCCTTTCCACCCCCGCGCGCGACCAGCGCCGCGCTCATCACTCCGAGGTCCGGGCGCGCGCACGCTCGGTCAGCAGCACCGGGATTCCTGCTTCCACCGGAAACACCAAGGCGCATGCCTCACAGACCAACGCCGTGCCATCTCGCATCGTTGTGCCGCGGCCGGCCTCGCCGCCGCGGCCATCGGCCCTCGCGTCACGCAGGCCGCCATGGCAACGCGGGCAGGCCAGCAACGCACGAATCTGACTGGGAATACCACCGATCTCTGACACCGTATTCACTCCGCGCTCACTCTTCGGGCATGCGGTAGCCGAGCCGCGCGAGCGCGTGCACGTCCTTCCGCCAGTTCTTGAGTTCCTTCACTCGCAGATCGAGAAATACCTTGCGACCGACCAAGGGTTCGATGCGCGCACGCGCCGCCTGCCCGATGGCCTTGATGCGGCTTCCGCCCGCACCGACGACAATCCCCTTCTGGCTTTCTCGCTCGACGTACAGGAATGCCCGAATGTACACGGGATCTTCCGTCTCGCGGAACTCCTCGATGCCCACGGCGATGCCATACGGCACCTCGTCATCCAGCTGCTCGAGCACCGTCTCCCGCAAGAACTCGGCGACGAAGAACCGCATTTGCTGCGTGGAAACGTCGTCGGCGTCGTAGAAGAACGGGTGCGCCGGCAGTCGCTCGCGCAGCCGCGCGAGCAGCGCCTCGCAGCCCGCCCCAGTCGCCGCGGAGATCCACGAGGCATCGGGGGCGAGGGCCTCGAGCTCGGCGCGCCGCGCGGCGCTGACCTCATCGAGCTTGTTGTAGACGATGATGACCGGCGCCTTGGGCGCCGCCGCCAACTGCCCCAGCACCATCAGGTCTTCCGGCTTGTCGCGCGTGGCGTCGACGAGGTACAGGATCACGTCGGCATCGGCGATGGCCTGGTGCGCGCTGTGCAACATGGCCTTGTGCAGCGCATAGCGCGGCTCCAGGAGGCCCGGCGTATCGAGGAAGATGATCTGGGAGGTCTCGTCGGAGAGGATGCCGACGACGCGTTCGCGGGTGGACTGCGGCTTGGCGGAGACAATGGCGAGCCGCTCGCCGACGAGTCGGTTGAGCAGCGTGCTCTTGCCGGCGTTTGGGCGCCCGACGAGGGTGACGAATCCGGCTTTGGTGTCCATCAGAGAGAGGACGAGTGGGCGCGTGGATATGGCACGGGGTGCGGCGGAAAA
>PNKF01000328.1 GCA_013822285.1 Gemmatimonas sp. | reverse complement strand
CTGCTCGGCTGGGCACAGATGCTGCAGGAGAAGTACGACGACGCGCTGATGAACTTCCAGAAGGTGTTGATGCGGGAGCCGGCGAATGCGTTGGCGCGCATCAACGTCGGCTACATCTGCCTGAAGAAGCAGATCTTCGGCGAGGCGATCGAGCATCTCTCGAAGGCGATCCGTCTCGACAACGATCGCAAGGCGACGCTGTACGCGCATTTCTACCTCGGGCTCGTGTACCTCGAGCGCGAGATGTACGAGGACGCGCAGACGTTCTTCCAGAAGACGCTGAACCTCGGGCCGAACTTGATCGAGGCGTACTACGAGCTCGGGCGCGCGTACTGGTTCAATGAGGAGCGCGAGGAGGCGCGTGCGACCTGGGCGAAGGGGCACGCGACGAACAAGTTCAATCCCTGGGGCAAGAAGTGCGCGGAGACGCTGGCGCTGGTGGACGGCGGCGGCGAGTTGACGCCCGGGTGACGCTGATGGCGGCGTGGCGTGCCGCGATCGTGGCGGCGCTGCTGACGGCCGCGACGACGGTGACGACAGCGTCGGCGCAGGCGAGCGCGGTCGCCGACAGCCTGCCCGCCGATGCCGCGGTGCTGGCCACCGGACGCTTCGCGGTGTTGCACTTCGCGCAGGATGCGCGCCTCGCGCAGAGCTACCTCGAGGCCGCGCAGCGCAATGACAGTTTCCCGGGATTGCCGCGTCCGCGTGCCGAGGTGCTGATTCTCGTTGCCCCGGACGCGGCAACGTTCCGCGCCTGGGCGGGCGCGCAGGCCCCGGAGTGGGGCGCGGCCATCGCCTTCCCGGCGCAGCAGCGCATCGTGATGCAGGGCCGCTACGGCGCCGCCGCCGACGGCGATCCCATGGTGACCCTGCGGCATGAGCTGGCGCACCTCGCCCTGCACGAGGCCCTCGGGCCCTCGCCGCCGCGCTGGTTCGACGAAGGCTACGCGTCCTATGCCGCCGGGGAGTGGGGGCGAGACGAGGTGTTGGCGACGAGTGTCGGGCTGGTCTGGCGGGGTATCCCGACCCTGGCCGGCCTCGACTCCGGCTTCTACGAAGGATCGGAGCGGGCGCAGCGCTCGTATGCCTTGGCCCACCGGGCGGTCGCGGAACTCGCCGGGCTGGATCCGGAGCGCGGCTTGGGCCTGCTGTTCAGCCACTGGAGCCGGGAGGGGACGTTCGAGCGGGCGCTGCGACGGGCGCATGGCATGAGCTCCGCGGATTTCGAGCAGTACTGGAAGCGTCGCGTTCGTCGACAGTTCGGCGTCTTGGCCTTGGCGGCGGACCTAACGGCGCTGACGCTGGTATTGACGGTATTGCTGGGCCCGATGTGGTGGCAGCGGCGGCAACGGCTGCGCCGGCGGCTGGAGCAGATGCGCGAGGACGACCGGCGTCGGGACGAGGCGGAGCGCGCCAGCGCCCTCGCCGCCCTCCTGGGAGACTCAGAGGGGGAAAATGACGGCCGGATTAAGGGTTAATGAACAAGTCCGATTCTTGGTTGACACTCATTCTAGGCGTCCCTAGACTCCCCCCCCTATGTCAGAGCGTGTGAAAGTCGCCGGCGGACCCTGGTCCAAGCCGGTTCTGTGGTGGGGATTGTCGGCCGCCAGCCTGGCGGTGGGATACGCCGACCTCTGGCGAGGCGGCGACACCGTGGCACCGATACTATTGGTGCTCGGATACTGCGTGCTCATCCCGATCGCCATCCTGAAGTAGTCGCTGTGCTGGCGCGGGCGCGCCGGGAACCGAATCGCCGGGCGAATAGCTCAG
>PNKF01000327.1 GCA_013822285.1 Gemmatimonas sp. | reverse complement strand
CTGCTACTACTGGAGCCACCGATACGCGCACGAGATCAACATTCTCTGGGCGGGGCACGTGGTGCACCACTCCAGCGAGGAGTACAACCTCCCCGTCGCGCTGCGACAGAGTGCGCTGCACGGCTTGATGAGTTGGGTGTTCTACATGCCGCTGGCGTTCGTGGGTGTGCCTTGGCGGATGTTCGTGGCCTGCAACGCGCTGAATCTCATCTATCAGTTCTGGATCCACACGCGGGCCGTGGGGCGGCTGTCTCCGCTGGGCGAGTACATCCTCAACACGCCCTCGCACCATCGCGTGCATCACGGCGTGAACCCCAAGTATCAGGACAAGAACTACGCCGGCGTGTTCATCGTCTTCGACCGTTGGTTCGGCACGTTCCAGGTCGAGGAGGAAGAGCCGGTATACGGCATCACCAAGCCGCTCAAGAGCTGGAACCCGCTCTGGGCCAACGTGCACGTGTTCGTGCAGATCGCGAAGGATGCCTGGCGCGCCGAGCGCTGGCGCGACAAGCTGCGTCTCGTGTTCGGGCGCCCGGGTTGGCGGCCGCCGGAGCTCGGTGCGATCGAACGGCCGCAGGAGGTCAGCGCGGAGACCTTCGTGAAGTACGATCCGCCGGTGCCGGCGCCGCTGGCCTGGTATGCCTTCGCGCAGTTCGTGGTGGCGCTGGTCGCCGCCTTCCTGCTGCTCGGGAAGGCCGAGTCGCTGCCGCTGTGGGTGAGCGCTGTCGCGGCGTTCTTCATCGCCGTGGCGCTCGCCGGCGTGGGGGGGATCTTCGAGAGCGCCCGCTGGGCCGGGACGCTCGAGACGGCGCGGCAGATCACCGTAGCGTTGGGGTGTGGATATCTGCTCTGGACCGGTCTTGGACTGAGGGAAATCGCCTGGGCAGGGCTCGGGCTCGCGGTGCTCTCGCTCGCCGTGCTGCTTCGGTACCGAGGTCAGCTCACGGCCACGGAACTGGCGCCGCTGATGTGACCGTAGCCGCGGCCGCGTGCGCGGCTACGCCGCTCCCAAGCGCCACCTTCGGCCTATTAGTTTTCGGGGTCCCTCACGAGGATTCCAAGTGAAGATCGCAGTCTGTCTCAAGCGCGTCCCCGATATGGACGTCCGCTTCAAGATCGCCCCCTCCGGCAAGGCCGTGGACGAAACGGGGCTCAAATTCGACATGTCCGACTTCGACGGCTATGCCGTGGAAGCGGCAATCCAGATCACCGAGAAGCTCAACGCCGGCGAAGTCACCGTGATCTCGCTGGGCGGCGACGTCGTGCAGGAGACGCTGCGCAAGGCGATGTCCATGGGCGCGCACCGCGCAGTGCAGCTCAAGTACGACGGCACGTCGGTCGATTCCTTCGCCGTTGCGACGGCGCTGGCCGCTGAACTGAAGGACGGGGGCTATGACCTCGTCATGTTCGGTCGCATGAGCATCGACACCGCGCACGGCGCCACCGGTGCCATCGCCGCCGAGTTGCTCGGCCTGCCCTGCGTGACCGCGATCTCCAAGCTGGAGTTCGATGGCCGCACGGCGAAGATGCGTCGCGAGCTCGAGGGTGCGTACGAACTGGTCGAATGCACACTGCCCGCCGTGGTCACCATCGACGAAGGCATCGCGCGTCCGCGCTATCCGTCGCTCAAGGGCATCATGGCGGCCAAGAAGAAGCCGCTCGACGTGAAGCCCGCGCAGCTGCCCGCCGAGCGCCTGTCGCTCGACGCGATGGCGCTGCCGCCCGAGCGTGCGGCCGGCAAGATCATCGGCGAAGGCCCGGATGCGGTGCCT
>PNKF01000326.1 GCA_013822285.1 Gemmatimonas sp. | reverse complement strand
TCTATGTCCGTCCTGCATCGCGTCGCCATCGTCCTCAACAAGCCGCAAGACCAAGTGAACATCGCCGCCGTCGTGCGCGTGATGAAGAACTTCGGCTTCGTGGACCTGCGCCTCGTCGCCCCCGTGCCCTACGATCCCTGGCGCATCGAAGGCGTCGCGCACGGCACGCGCGATCTCGTGGAGCGCATCCGACACTTCGACACGCTCGATGAGGCGCTCGCGGACTGCGTGTACGTGGCGGCCTTCGGGGCAAAGCGTCGCGCCCATCGCTGGCCGGTCACGGAACCGCGACCCTTGGCGACGACCGTGCTCGAGAAACTTCCCGACGGTCCGGTCGCGCTGCTCTTCGGCCAGGAAGATCACGGCCTGCCGAACGAGGCGATCGATCGCGGCCACATCCTGGTGCGCATCCCGACGACGGAGCACGCGTCGCTGAACGTGGCGCAGGCGGTGAACATCGCGCTGTACGAGTTGCACGTGGCTGCCGGTGACGCGACACGCGACGTGGCGCGGCACAAGCATCACGCCGCGCTGCCCAAGCACGACGAGTGGGAGCGTGCGCTCGGCGACATCGACCGCGCGTTGGCGGCGATCGCGTTCTACCGCACGCGGAATCCGGAACACATCATGCGGTCCGTGCGTTCGCTGCTCAATCGCGCGGGGCCCGACAGCAGGGAACTGACCTTGGTGCGCGCGATGGGCATCGAAGTGCTGCGCACGATTGACCGCGTGAAGCGCGGCTTGGAGCCGGAGTAAAACCCCAATTGTCACGGGGTTGCGATACTTGAGTGAAGCGGTCATTTTTCCGCGTTGCCGTGCGGCTTGTGAAGTTTTTCACAAGCCGAGTAGAGTATTCGGATATCCCCTTTCCCGAGTCATGTGCCGATGACGGGTCGTAGCAAGTGGGTCCTGATTCCTGGGACGGTCGCGATTGCCATCGCGGCCACGATGCTCTCCGCGTATGCGGGGTCGCAGACGGCGCAGGAAGCCGCACCGGCTGGTGCGGCGGAAACCGCCACCCAGAAGGCCAATCGTGAAGCTGCCGGTAAGGCGCAGCCCGGACCGTGGGCGTACAGCGGTGCGTCGGGCTACACCTTCTACGTCGGCGGCGGCATCGGTCGCTCGCCCGAGCAGCCGGTGAAGTTCCCGCACCCGGTGCATGTGAACACGCTGCAGATGAACTGCGCGTTCTGTCACAACGCCGCTGGCCAGTCGCCGGACCCGGGTCTCCCTGCGGTCGGCACCTGCATGGCCTGTCACACGCTGGTCGGCACGGACCGTCCGGAGATCCAGAAGCTCTCCGAATACTGGAACAAGCGGCAGCCCGTGCCGTGGGTGCGCGTGCACAAGGTGCCGGAGTACGTGCACTTCCCGCACATGCGCCACGTCAACGCGGGCGTGACCTGCCAGACCTGCCACGGGCAGGTGAACAACATGGAGCAAGTGTTCCAGGCCCAGTCGCTCAACATGGGCTGGTGCGTGCAGTGCCATGTGAACGGCTATTCGCCGGCCGAGGGCATGCGTGCCGCCGGCTACGAGCCGGATTCGGCCACGCTTGCGATGCCGCGCAAGAAGGCCAACTACGATTGCGCCACCTGCCACTACTAGGATCGCGATGACTCCGAATACCACGGAAGCCACCAAGGGCGCTCTCGAGGAGCGCGCGGACGTCAAGCGCCGCGAGTTCCTCAAGGTCCTCGGCGTCTCCACTGCCGCCACCGCCGCCGTCGGCTGCGGGACGAGCAGCGTCGAGAAGCTGATCCCTTACCTCGTCTCGCCCGACAATACGGT
>PNKF01000325.1 GCA_013822285.1 Gemmatimonas sp. | reverse complement strand
GAACGAGATCCTGCGCGCGCTCATCGCGCTCATGGGACTGCAGCAGCCCGGCGAAGAGCTCAAGCAGGTCGGCAAGGCCTTCAAGAATCCGCTCAAGAACATCGGCGCGATCTCCAGCTACGTAACCGGCCGCGCCAAGCGCACCATCACGAAGAACAAGTTCACGAAGGTGCACGAGGCGCTGGCGGACGAGGCCGATCTCGTCGAGACCGCCATCCACGACCTCGCGCTCGCCGTCGAGAAGGCGCTCATCGAGCACGGCAAGGACATCATCGAGCGCCAGATGATCCAAGAGCGCATGGCCAACTCGGCCATCGACATCTACCTCAGCACCGCCGTGCTCTCGCGCGCCACGACGGCCATCAAGAAGCACGGTGTGGACGGCGCGAAGGACGACCTCGACGCCGCGAAGATCTTCATCGCGATGGCGATGCGCCGCGCGCGCCGCGCCATCCGCGCGATCGAGAAGAACCAGGATGACCGCCTGCGCGCACTCGCCAAGCGGGCGTACGACACCGGGGACCTCACCGTCCCCACTCCAACGGATACGTGACCCTCATTTCGCTGTCTGGCGTCGGCATTTCGTTCGGCGCCACGGAACTCCTCAAGAACGTCACCTTCACGGTCGCGGCTCGCGATCGCTGGGGCATCATCGGGCGCAACGGCGCCGGCAAGACGTCCCTGTTTCGCATCATGACCGGCGAGATGCCGCCGACGGTCGGCAACGTCGCGCGGCAGCCGGGCCTGCGACACGCCCTGCTCGACCAGCACCGCGCCTTCGAGGGCGCGACGACCGTGTGGGAGGCCGGCGCCGCCGCATGGCGTGAGGTCATTGCCCTCGAGAAGAGCATCGCCGAGCAGGCCATGCAGCTCGGGGAGATGGGCGAGAAGGTCACCGACGAATTCCTCGAGAAGTTCGGTCGCGACCAAGAGCGCTTCGCCGACCTCGGCGGCTACACGTATCACGCGCGCGTCGACGCGGTGCTCCAAGGCCTCGGCTTCGACGCCGAGGAATCCAAGACGCGCTTGATCTCGTCGCTGTCCGGCGGCGAACGCGGCCGCGTCGGCCTCGCGGCGCAGCTCATCGCGCCGGCCGACTTGCTCCTGCTCGACGAACCGACCAACCACCTCGACCTCGACACCACGACCTGGCTGCAGGACTGGCTCAAGGAAGCGGACGAGACCGTCATCGTCGTCTCGCACGACCGTGCCTTCCTCGACGCCATTTGCACGCACATCCTGCACGTCGAAGGCCGGACCAGCGAGTGGTACCGGGGCAACTACAGCCAGTTCGTGCCGCAGCGGGCCGAGCGTCGGCTCACGCGCGAGCGTGAGCTGCAGAAGCAGATCGCCTTCGTGAAGAAGGAAGAGGAGTACATCCGTCGAAATCTCGCCGGCGTGAACTCCTTCCAGGCCAAGGGCAAGCGCAAGCGCCTCGAACGCCTGCCGCGCCTCGCGCCACCGCCGGGCGATCCGGCCGCGATGTCGTTGCACTTCGAACCCAACGAGCGCGGTGGCGATCAAGTCATCGCCATCAAGGATCTCCGCGTCGAAGTGCCGCCCGACCGCGTGCTCGTCGATGGCTTCACGGGTGTGCTGCGCCGCAACGACTTCGTCGCGCTCGTCGGCCCCAATGGCGCCGGCAAGTCGACCTTCATCCGCACCATCCTCGGCGATCTGCCGCCCGCCGCTGGCGAGTCGAAGATCGGCAGCTCCATCACGCCGGCCTGGTTCCGCCAGGATCTCTCCGACCTGCCGCTGCGCAAGTCGCTGATGGACGCCATCCTCGACCAGCGTCCG
>PNKF01000324.1 GCA_013822285.1 Gemmatimonas sp. | reverse complement strand
TGAACTTCATCTATTCGTCAGGTAGTCGCCATAACGTGTGCTTCTGCTGTGAACGCTCCAATAAGAAGCAGTTGTGGGGCGGCCGCTAGGCCGTCCCATGCCCGATAAGGCGGCCGCCCCACAACTGCTTCCTTCGCCGCAGCTGTCGGCAGCAAGCGTGGTTATGGCGCAGGAGCCGTCTGTGCGCACTCATCGAGGACGGAGATGACCGTGTCGAGCACGGTGACAACGTCCCACAGCTCATCATCGTCGAGCGTGGGATCGTCGTCTTCGTCGGAGTCTTCGGCGTCTTTACCAATGACAGCCCCGAAGGCGGCCGCCATCAAGTGTGGCTGCGGCGATCCGTTGAACATCTGCTCGGCGGGGTAGCCGGCGTCGACAAGGGCCGCGGCGTCCGCGATGCGCTTCTCGGATCGCTCAAACTGTAGGGAGATCTGATCTTCGGTGGCGGGACGGGTGCCCGGGCGATGCTCTCGGTAGAGCTCGTAGCACGCGACCATACAGTCTCGGGCGACCTCCTGCGCGTCCGCGCTGAGGTGGTGCGTGAAGCCGAGCACGAAGCCGGTCAGCTCGTCCTGGAATGGGCCGCAACGGGCCTCAAGCTTCGCCCACTCTTTCGGCGAACTCCGCATCACGCGCATCCAGGTCGCGGATACCTGCGCCGGTGTGAATTGCATCTATTCGTTAGGTAGTCGCCATAACGTGGGCTTCTGCTGCAGACACTCCATAAGATGCGGCCGCGCAGCGGCCGCTACAATAGCGTGGCTGTCAGTCAGCAAGCGTCGTTAGCCTGTTGCGTCGCGACCGCCGCGGAGATCTGTCGGCACGTCACCGACCCACTCGGGCGCGGCGAGCGGCGAGAAGCCGGACGCGGAGAGCGAGGCCTGACCCGCCGGCGAGAGCAAAAAGCGCACGAACGCGCGAGCCGCTTCCGGATTCGGGGCGCGCGCGGGAATGGTGAGCGCAAAGACGATGGGCGCGCCGCGCAGCGTGAGCGCACTCGTGCTGCTTGAGCCCGGGAGCGTGACGACGGCTTGGGCGTACCACTCTCGGAGCGCGGGCGCGCTCAGGTCGATCTCGGGCGGGAGCTTCACGTATCGCAAGCCGTGGGCGCGCGCGAGATTCTCATAGGTCCATCCATAGTCGAGCTCACCGGCTTCCAACTGTGCGCTCAGGTCCGCTTCCGCACGGCGGATGTTGCGCTCTGGGATGGTGAGCCGGAGCCGCTCCGTGAGGCCGACTTCCTTGTAGAACAGCTCCGCCAACTGCATGGCCATGTCCGCGCGATAGCCACTCGGGTCCACGCGCATGTCGGAACGACCGACCTCGACGCCGGGTCGTTGGAGGATGCGCCACCAGTTGTCGGTACTGATCTCGTCGGCGAAGCGCGCCTTCGGGCCGTAGGCGAGCACGAGCGCATTGGTGCCGAAGCGCACGAACCACGTCGCGTGCGTCGGCAGGATGAGATCCGTGAGCAACTGATCGTCCGCGACCGCGAGCACATCCGGAATGATGCCCAGCTCCGTGACCTTGCGAACCACTTCTAGGCTGGGCGCATTCTCCTGCGCGGTGACGACCGACGGCGGCGATCCCGCGAACGTGCGCAGCGCCTCGCTGAACGGCGGGCCAAGTGCTGCCGCGTTAAACACGGTCAGTGTGGGTGCAGGCTCGCCACACGCGCCGAGCGTGACGAGTCCGACGAAGCCGATTCGGAGAATCAGAGAATGCACGGAAGTGTCCCGAATCAGGCTAACGTGTGCTTCTGCTGCAAGCGCTCCCATAAAATGCGGTTGTGGGGCCCC
>PNKF01000323.1 GCA_013822285.1 Gemmatimonas sp. | reverse complement strand
CCCACAAGGCCGCGCTCGCAACGGGAGGAAACAAACGATGCTCGCTCGGTGCACGCGGCGGCTATTCGCGCTCGGCTTGCTGCTCCTCATTCCGGCCGGCGCTTTTGCGCAAGCCGTTCCCGCCGACATTCCGACCATCACGCTGAAGATCGCCGACACCTTCCCGCCGACCGGCTTCGTGCCCGAGCAGGAGAAGGCCTGGGCCGAAAGCATCACCAAGAAGACCGGCGGCAAGGTCAAGTTCCAGTTCTTCTGGTCCGACTCGCTGTTCAAGCAGGCCGACGGCGCCACCAACCTGGCGGCCGGCGTCGCCGACTTCGCGCGCGTCGCCTCGACCTACGATCCGGCCAAGACCCAGCTCTGGATGACGCTGGACATGCCCTACAACGCCAAGGACTACTGGTGCGGCATCTCCTCCTCGGTCATAGCCGAGCAGGAAGAGCCGAATTTGAAGAAGACTTTCGAGCAGTTGGGCTTCATGCCGATCGTCGGCTATTCCAGCGGCCACTTCCACTTCCTCACCAAGTCGCCGATCGAGAAGATGGCGGATCTGAAGGGCAAGCGCGTGCGCAGCTATGGCGGCGCGCGGGTGAAGATGTACGAATTGATCGGCCTGTCGCCGATCTTCATGCCCTATTCGCAGATCTACGAGGCGGTCGAGCGCGGCGTGGTCGACGGCGCCGAGGCCACCATCCTGCTGACGGAATCGTTCAAGCACTACGAGGTCGCCAAGAACATGACGCTGGTGAGCTCCGGCTTCGTCGCCGCCTCGCCGCTGTCGATCAGCCTCAAGCGCTGGAACAGCTTCCCCGAGAGCCTGAAGAAGATCTTCCGCGAGGCCGCGGTCGAGCACGACCAGAAATGGGCGCGCAGCATGATGGAGCTTGAGGAGGTGCGGCTCAAGGAGTTCCAGGAGAAGCGTGGGCTGAAGGTGATCCGCCTGTCCGCCGAGGACCAGGCCGCCATGGACAAGGCCGGCAAGGACGCGCAGGAGCTCTGGCTCGCCGAGATGGACAAGAAGGGCGTCCCCGCCCGCGCCACCTGGACGAAATTCCAGGAGCTCAACGCCGCCTGCGAGAAGGACGTCGCCGCCAACGGCTATCCCTGGGCGCGGAAGAAGTAGGAGCGCCCGGCCTTGAAGCGCGCGCAGCAGGCGCTCGAGACGCTGGCCGAATGGTTCGCGCTCGCGGGCGGCTTCGTCGTCGTCGTGCTGATGCTGATGGTCTCGCTCGACGCGCTCGGTCGCAAGACCGTCGGTGCCCTGCCGGGGGCGCTCGAATTCAGCGAGGCCCTGATGGTGCCGGCGGTGTTCCTGCCGCTGATGTTCGTGCAGATGAAGCGCGAGCACGTGTTCGTCGGCGTCGTCACCGCGGCGCTGCCCCTGCGCACCCAGGCGCTGCTCGACGGCATCGCGGCCGTCGTCGGGATGCTGATCTTCGGACTGCTGACCTGGCTGGCGCTCGGCAAGGCGCTCGACGCCTTGGCGGTGCGCGAATATCGCATCGCCATCATCGCGGTGCCGATCTGGCCGTTCCGCTGGATGATTCCGCTCGGCACCGGGTTGATGGTGTTCCAATTGGTGCTGACCGCGATCCATGAATTCGGCCGCGCCTTCGGGGCCGCCGAGCCGCTCCCCGAAGGGGCGGAACCGCTGCCTCCCGGATAGCCGGTGACATCGATGCAGGCGGATGCACCGAGAGATCGTCGCCGGCCGCCGCCGCGCCGCCTTTCGGCGCATCCCCCGAAGGCGGCGTGAACGCGATGGAAAGCCACTACATCGGAATGCTGGGCTTCCTCGCGCTGCTGCTGCTGATCGGGCTGCGGGTGCCGATCGCCTTCGCGCTCGCTTTGGTGGGGCTCGCCGGGCT
>PNKF01000322.1 GCA_013822285.1 Gemmatimonas sp. | reverse complement strand
CGCGACGATTCTCGATGCCGCGCGTGCCGCTGGCATCGACGTGCCCACGCTGTGCTGGTACCCCAAGCTTCCGACGGTCGGCAATTGCCGCATTTGCCTCGTGAGCGTCGAGGGGACGGCGAAGTTGCTGCCTTCCTGCGCGACGCCGGCCGCCGACGGCATGGTCGTGCACACCGAATCGCAGGCGGCGGTGAAGAACCGCCAAGGTGTGCTGTCGCTGCTGCTTGAGCGGTATCCGGCTGAGGAGATCCCCGCGGACCAAGGCCGCAACGAGTTCGAAGACCTGGTGCACCGCTATCAAGTGCCGCGGACGCGCTCGCGCGAACTGCCGCTGCGCACGGGCGACGAGCGCCCGACGGACGGCATCATCACGCACGATATGTCCACCTGCATCCTCTGCACGCGCTGCGTGCGAGCCTGCGAGGACATCCAGGTGGTGGGCGTGCTGGAAGTCGCCGAGCGTGGCGAACACGCGCAGATCGTCGTTGGCGCGGACGGGAACCCGGAGCACGCCGGCTGCACCTGGTGCGGCGAGTGCGTGCGGGTCTGCCCGACGGGCGCGATCCACGACATCCTGCCGATGGCGAAGCTGAAGGCCGGCGTGATGGAGCAGCCGAAGGAGACGGTGCGCAGCGTCTGTCCGTACTGCGCCGTGGGCTGCCAGCTGGACCTCGAAGTGCGCGGCGGTCAGGTGACGCGTGTGGTCTCGCCGTGGATCGAGGAGGAGACGCCGAACGAAGGCAGCACCTGCGTGAAGGGGCGTTTCGGCACGGATTTCATCCTGCACCGCGACCGCCTGACGACGCCGTTGATCCGACGCGGCTGGCAGCGCGGCGCGGATGGCCACTGGCGCTACGACGCATCCTCCGACGCCACGGCGGCGCAGTTTCCCCGGCGCGGCGGCCCGTGGGATCTCGTCGAGGAGGAGGGTCAGGCAGAGAAGAACCGTCGCCCGCGCACCAACCCGCTGCGCAAGCGCATGGATCCCGGCGCCGACGCCGCGCTGGCCGACCCGCGCGACCGCATCGCCACGCCGCGCGAGTGGTTCGATGTGTTCCGCGAAGCCACCTGGGATGAGGCCCTGGAGCTCAGCGCGCAGCAGTTGGCGCGGCTGCGCGACACGCGGGGCCCCGATTCCCTTGCCACCTTCGCCAGCGCCAAGTGCGCGAACGAAGAGAACTATGTGCTCCAGAAGATGTTCCGCGCCGGCATCGGCACGAACAACGTGGACCACTGCACCCGCCTCTGCCACTCGAGCTCGGTGAGCGCGATGCAGCGCGCGCTATCCACCTCCGCGTCGTCGGGTTCGATGCGCGAGGTCGAGCACGAGAGCGACGTCATCTTCATCCTCGGCGCCAACACCACGGAGAGCCATCCGGTGTTCGGCGCCGCGATCAAGCGCGCCCTGAAGCGTGGCGCGACGCTGATGGTGGCCGACCCGCGGCGCATCGAACTCGCGGCCCGGGCCGACGTGCACCTGCAGCTGCTGCCGGGCACGGACGTCGCGCTGCTGAACGGCATGCTGCACCACATCCTCGCGCTGGGCCTCGAGAACAGGGACTTCATCGCCAAGCGGACCAAGGGCTTCGACGAGGTGCGCGCGGCGGTACAGCGCTACACGCCCGAAGTGGCGGAGAGCATCACCGGCGTGCCGGCGGAGACGATCCGCCGCGCGGCCGAACTGTACGCCCGCGGACCGAACTCGGCGACGCTCTGGGCGATGGGCCTCACGCAGCATCACACGGGCACGGACATCGTCACGTCACTGCTGAACCTGATGCTGGCCTGCGGCATGATCGGCCGCTGGGGCGCGCCGATGATTCCCATCCGCGGGCAGAACAACGTGCAGGGCGCGTCGGACATGGGCGCGATCCCGTTCGC
>PNKF01000321.1 GCA_013822285.1 Gemmatimonas sp. | reverse complement strand
CTGGCCCACGGCGCCGGTGGCGCCGAGGATGGCTACGGGGAGACGGGGATCAGAC
The DNA here is from genome assembly GCA_013822285.1 of Gemmatimonas sp. Taxonomy (GTDB): domain Bacteria; phylum Gemmatimonadota; class Gemmatimonadetes; order Gemmatimonadales; family Gemmatimonadaceae; genus Pseudogemmatithrix. The sequence goes on along the minus strand of PNKF01000321.1, from coordinate 1,827 downwards.
ACGAGGAGCGAAGAGCGAGGGAGAGAAGAACGAGAGGTGAAGAGCGAGGGATGAAGGGACTGAAGAATGAAAAGAGACGAGTTACTGGATGAGATGCTTCGCCAACTGCACGTACGAATCGACGCTGGCGCGCAGTTCGCTCTCCTCGATGTACTCGTCAGGCGTGTGGGCCACGTGGATGGAGCCCGGGCCGAAGAGCAGCGGCGTGCCCCAGTTGCCGAGCAGGGGGATGTCGCTGGTGTAGGCCATCGGCGCCGTCTTGAAGCCGGGCACGGTGTGGAAGTGCTGCGCGGGAATGTGCGAGCCGTACTCCAACTCCGCGCGCCCCTGGGCCCAGGGCTTGAGGATCTTCTTGATCTCCGCGACGTCGCCGACGAGGCGGAACATCATCTCGGCCTCGCAGGCACCGGGGACGATGTTCGCTTCGGTGCCGCCGCGAATGAGGCCGACGTTCACCGTGCTCGGCCCGAGGATGGGGTCCACCGGCAGCGCGAGGCTCTGCAGCTCCTGCAGCATCTGCAGCATGGGCGTGATGGCGCTCTCGCCAAGCTGGGCATAGGCAGAGTGCGCTTCGCGACCCTTCGTACGCACGATGACGCGCTGTGCGCCCTTGCAGCCGGACGCGAGCAGGGATTCCGTCGGCTCGCCGTTGATCAGCCACTTGGAGCTGGCTGGCAGCTGGTTGGCGAGACGCGCGCCGTCGGAGCCGCGTTCTTCACCGACGACGAAGAGGAGGTCCACGCGCTCCTCGCGGGCGTGCACGAGGCGATCGGCGGCGACCATCATCGCGGCGGCGATGCCCTTGGCGTCGCAGGCGCCGCGGCCGTAGAGACGGCCGTTCTCGCGACGCGGCGGCACATAGGGCGGCACCGTGTCGAGGTGCGTGGAGAGCGTGACGCCCCCGCCCTTCCGCGACGCCCAGATGTTGCCACGCCCGGGGGTGACCTCCTGCACGGTCACGTTCCAGTCGCGCGCGACCAGCCAGCGGGCAACGAAATCCACCGCCGCGCCTTCGTCGCGCGTGGTGGAGGGAATGGCCAGGAGTTCGGCCGCGAGGGCGACGACGTCGACGGGGGTGCTCATAGCTGGAGAAACTTACTCAGTGGCGGAGGCGTCTTGCAGAGCGAACACCTCCCCCCGAGCACAATGTCGATGGAACTCCTCGTACTGCGCGCCCTCCACGTGATGGGTGGCGTCTTCTGGGCTGGCGGCGGCATCTACGCCACGCTGTTCATCACGCCGGCGCTGATGGCCGCCGGGCCCGCGGCAGGCCCTATCGTGGCCGAGATGCAGCGACGGAAGCTGTTCACGGTGCTGCCGATCGTGGCCATCCTGACCATGCTCTCCGGCCTGCGGCTGCTGTGGATCGTCTCGGGCGGCTTCAGCGCCGCGTACTTCGGGACCACGCAGGGGCTGACCTACGCCGTGGCGGGTGGGGCGAGCATCCTCGGCTTCTTCCTGGCCCTGTTGGTGTCCCGGCCTGCGGGCGTGCGTCTGGCGCAGATCGCCGCGACGCTGGATTCGCTCGACCCCGCGGCGCGCGCCGCGGCCTTGGAGACCACGGCGCGCTTGAAGCGCCAGGCCGCGCTGGGATCGGCGGCGGCCATCTGGCTGCTCACGATCGCGGTCGGCGGCATGGCGGTCGCGCGGTACCTCTGATCACGCGCTCCGGCGACGCTTTCGTAGTGGCCAAGAGATGCTCGCCCCCGCTTGTCGCTCCGGCCTCGCCCCGATAGACTTGTGGTCACGCGGGAATAGCTCAGTTGGTAGAGCACAACCTTGCCAAGGTTGGGGTCGCGGGTTCGAGTCCCGTTTCCCGCTCTGATC
>PNKF01000320.1 GCA_013822285.1 Gemmatimonas sp. | reverse complement strand
ATGGCCACGACGCTCAAGCTCCCGATGCTCTTCTACATCGAGGACAACAACCTCGGCATCTCGGTGAGCGGCGATTTCCAGACGCCTGGCGCGAACATCGCCGAGAACTTTGCGTCCTTCAAGAACCTGTTCATCCGCAACGGCGACGGCACCGATCCCGCCGAGTCGGCGCGATTGCTCGAAGAAGTCGTCGCGCACGTGCGCAGCGGCGAAGGCCCCGCCTTGATTCGCCTGACCGTACCGCGCCTCTCGTCACACTCCGGCCCCGATAACCAGAAGGGCTATCGCAGCGACGAAGAGATCGCCGCCGACCAGAAGCGTGACCCGCTCCCCCAGCTCCGTAGCTTCCTCGTGCCGAGCGTGATGAGCGCCGCCGAGTGGAGTCAGCTGGAGACCGAAGTCGCACGCGACGTCGAGCGCGCGCTGGCCGCGGCACGCAATCGCCCGAAGCCGAATCCCGCGACGATTGCCGAGCATCGCTACGCGAACGACGCCGACGACGTGGCCGAGGCCTTCGGCGGCCTGCGGCGCGCCGAGCGTCGCAAGCTCGGCGGCAGCGACGTCGCCCAAGACGAAGGCGAGCTGTTGCGCTTCGCCGAGGCCGTGCGCCGCACCCTGCGCCACGAACTCGCGGTGAATCCCAAGGTCGTCGTCTTCGGCGAGGACGTCGGCAAGAAGGGGGGCGTGCATCTCGTCACCGAGGGCCTGCAGAAGCAATTCGGATCGGACCGCGTCTTCGACACCTCGCTCAGCGAGGAAGGCATCATCGGCCGTGCCGCGGGCTTGGCCATCAGTGGCCTGATGCCCGTCGCTGAGATCCAGTTCCGGAAGTACGCGGATCCGGCGACGGAGCAGCTCAACAACGCCGGCACGCTGCGTTGGCGCACGGCGAACCGCTTCGCCTCGCCGATGGTGGTGCGCATGCCGGGCGGCTTCGGCAAGGATGTCGGCGATCCCTGGCATTCGCTCAGCGACGAAGTGCGCTTCGCGCATGCATATGGATGGCAGGTCGCGATGCCCTCCAACGCCGCCGACGCGGTGGGCTTGTTGCGCGCCGCCATGCGTAGCCCGAACCCGACCATCTTCTTCGAGCACCGCGCACTGCTGATGACGGGCGACGGCGCCGCGCGGTACCCCGGCGATGACTACGTGCTGCCGTTCGGCAAGGCGCGCGTCGTGCAGCAAGGCAACGCCCTTACGCTCATCAGCTGGGGCGCCATGGTGCACCGCATCGCCGACGCCATCAAGCCGCTGGGCGACACGGTCGAGTTCCTCGATCTGCGCTCGATCGCGCCCTGGGATCGCGATGCCGTCCTGGCCAGCGTGCGCAAGACCGGGCGCTGCCTGATCGTCCACGAAGACAACATCACGGCCGGCTTTGGCGCGGAAATCGCGGCGACCGTGACGCAGGAAGCGTTCTGGTATCTCGACGCGCCCGTCGAGCGGCTCGCGCCCCAGGATATCCCGATGCCCTACCATCCGGATCTCCTGGCGGCCGTCTTGCCGGGCGAAGCGGAGATCGTCGCTGCCGTGGAACGCCTGCTGCGTGCTTAGTCACGGACGCGGACGCGTGTCGGAGAGCCGCCTCTCGCGGCCGCATCTCGCGGAATCACGCCCCTCCTGCTTCGACCAGCAGTGGGGGCGTTCTCATTTTCTGACTCCGTGAGTGGTCCTATGCATACAGAATCGACGGCACCTTCCTCCCAAGCCCAGAGCCCTCCCGGCCTCTGGCGTGATATCCGCGACGCCGTGCGCGGCGCCGAACACGACTACACGCAGGGCCCCATCGGTCGCGCGATCTTCCTGCTCGCCGTCCCGATGGTGCTCGAGATGTCGATGGAGAGCATCTTCGCCGTCGTCGATGCGTTTTTCGTCGGGCGCCTCGG
>PNKF01000319.1 GCA_013822285.1 Gemmatimonas sp. | reverse complement strand
AGTCGAAGCCAACTACATCAAGAAGCACACGCTCGAGCACATGCAGTCGCTCGGGCTCTCGCTGGACGAAGCGGCGCTGCGCGTGTTCTCCAATGCGGACGGCGCCTACGGCTCGAACGTGAACCTGTTGGTCGAGACGGGCCAATGGCAGGAAGAGGACGAACTCGCCGAGCAGTTCGTGCAGCGCAAGAGCTTTGCGTACGGCGTGAAGGCGGGCGTGAAGGCGATGCCAGCCTTGATGCAGCGCGCGCTCGGTGGCGCCGATGTGGCCTTCCAGAATCTCGATTCGGTCGAGCTGGGCGCGACGGACATCGACCAGTATGTGGAATCGCTGGGCGGCATGAATCGCGTCATCACGCGCGCCAAGGGCGCCGAGGTGCCGGTGTACCTCGGCGATCACACGGGCAAGGACGGCCGCGTGCGCACGCTGGGCGAGCAGGTGGCGCTGGAGACACGCACGCGCATGCTGAACCCGAAGTGGTACGAGGCGCAGCTGCAGCAGGGCTACGAGGGCGCGCGCAACATCGCCGGCCACGTCGCAACGACGCTGGGCTGGAGCGCCACGGCGGGCAACGTGCCGCAGTGGGTCTATACGGACATCACGAGCACCTTCGTGCTCGACCCCGAGATGCGGGAACGACTGGCGAAGGCGAATCCGAATGCGGCGGTGGGCATGACCCAACGCCTGATGGAAGCGCACGACCGAGGCTACTGGCAGCCGAGCGAGGAAATGCTCGCCAAGCTGCGCGAAGCGTCGGAGGACTTGGAGGACCGGCTCGAGGGCGTCAGCGCGGTGGCGTAGTGGCCTGATGTTGCCAGGCACTGCGCAGCGGGACGGACCCGGTGCGAGACGGAACGTAGTGAACGGAGAGTGGACGTGGCTGGAACGATGCGATTGCCGGTGTTGCCGACCCGAGAGGACGGCGAAGGCTCGCTGCAGGTGCACGATGATCAGAAGATCACGGGCGCCCAGGTATTTGCGGTCTATGGAAAGGGCGGCATCGGGAAATCGACGACGTCGTCGAACCTGAGCGCGGCCTTCAGCAAACTCGGCAAACGTGTGCTGCAGATCGGCTGCGATCCGAAGCACGACAGCACCTTCACGCTGACCAAGCGCATGGTGCCGACGGTCATCGACGTGCTCGAGACCGTGGACTTCCATTCGGAAGAGCTGCGGCCCGAGGACTTCGTGTACATCGGCTACGGCGGCGTGCAGTGCGTGGAGGCCGGCGGACCGCCGGCGGGCACGGGCTGCGGCGGCTACGTGGTGGGCCAGACGGTGAAGCTGCTCAAGGAGCACCACCTGCTGGAAGACACCGACGTGGTGATCTTCGACGTGCTGGGCGACGTGGTCTGCGGCGGCTTCGCGGCACCACTGCAGCATGCGCAGCGCGCCTTGATCGTGACGGCGAATGACTTTGACTCGATCTTCGCGATGAACCGCATCATGGCGGCCATCCTCGCGAAGTCCAAGAACTATGCGGTGCGCCTCGGTGGCGTCATCGCGAACCGCAGCGCGGACACCGACCAGATCGACCGCTTCAACGGCGCGTCGGGCATGTCGCTGAGTGGGCGCTTCCCGGACCTCGACGCGATCCGTCGCAGCCGCCTGAAGAAGTGCACGATCTTCGAGATGGACGAGACGCCCGAGGTGAAGATGGTGCAGGAGGAATACCTGCGCATCGCCGCGACGCTGGCGGCCGGTGTTCCGGCGCAACCGGGCACGCCGCTGCGCGATCGCGAGATCTTTGACCTGCTCGGTTACGATTGATGCCAGGCACTCCGCCGACTCCCCCGTCGAACGCCCTTCCCGGCGGCTACGCGCGTACGCGCGCGTGGCTGCACGAGTACTTCGACCGCCAGGCGGCGAAGTCGTGGGAGGCGCTGACGTCGGACGCACCGGTGAGTGGCATCCGGG
>PNKF01000318.1 GCA_013822285.1 Gemmatimonas sp. | reverse complement strand
CCGGCTGGGGCCTGATGGTCGGCACGATGTGGCTGTTCCGCAATCAGCGACCCGCCAAGATGGAGCCGATCTTCCGCGGCATGCAGATCACGAGCTCCGCGCTGTTCTCGCTGTCGCACGGCGCGAACGACGCGCAGAAGACGATGGGCATCATCGTCTCGCTGCTGGTCGCCGGCCAGGCGTACTTCGTGAACGAGACCGGCTTCCTGTCGCACTTCTATCTTGCCTCGGGCGACGAGATTCCGTTCTGGATCAAGCTCGGCGCGCACTTCGCCATCGCGATGGGCACCTTGATGGGCGGCTGGCGCATCGTGCATACGCTGGGCTCGCGGGTGACGAAGCTGCGTCCGATCGGCGGCTTCTGCGCCGAGACGGGTGGTGCGTCGGCGATCTTCCTGGCGACCTTCCTCGGCATTCCGGTGTCGACCACGCACACGATTTCCGGTGCCATCGTCGGCGTCGGCGCGACGCAGCGGCTCTCGGCCGTGCGCTGGGGCGTCGCGGCGAACATGATCTGGGCCTGGATCATCACGATTCCGGCGTCGGCCGCGGTCGCGGCGATTTCGTACCTGATCGTCGAAGCCGTCCGTACCTGATTGCATGATCCCGCTGGCCTCGAAGAATCCGACGTTCCTGAACCGCGAGCTGCAATGGCTCGAGTTCAACGCGCGGGTGCTGCACGAGGCCGAGGACGAGCGGACCCCGCTGCTCGAACGCGTGAAGTTCCTGTCGATCTACGGGTCGAATCTCGACGAGTTCTTCATGGTGCGGGTGGCGGGGCTACGTCGGCAGTTATCGGCCGGCGTATTGCAGACTCCGGCCGATGGGCTCACGCCGGCGGAACAACTGGATTTGATCGATGTGCGGGTCCGCGAGCTCAATGCGCGGGCCCGTTCGTTGTTGCAGGACCGCCTCCTGCCGGCGCTGGCCGGCATCGGCGTGCGGGTCCTCGACCCGCACGGCCTGGAAGAGGACGAGCGCGCCGCGCTCGACACGTACTACGAAGACACGGTGTTTCCGGTGCTGACGCCGCTGGCGGTGGATCCGGGCCATCCCTTCCCGTACATCTCGAATCTTTCGCTGTCGCTGGCCGTCGAGCTGCGCGATCCCGAGCGCGGTGACGTGCGCTTCGCGCGGGTGAAGGTCCCGAAGTCGCTGCCGCGCTGGGTGCCCACGGGGCGCGCGAACAGCTTCGTGGCGCTCGAGCGCCTCATCGAAGCGCGTCTCGACACGCTGTTCCCGGGCATGGAGATCCTCGGCGCCTGGACCTTCCGCATCACGCGCTACTCGGATCTCGAGATTTCGCACACCGAAGAGCCGGAAGACTTGTTGGCGACGATCGAGGAGCAGCTCTTCCAGCGCCGTTTCGGCGAAGTCGTGCGGCTCGAGGTCGAGGAGGGCACGCCGGCGCACCTGCGTGAGTTGCTGCTCGACGAGCTGCGCGGCAGCGAGGCACCGGAGATGGCGCCGCTGACGGCGCGCGAGTTGCACGTGCCGGGGCCGATGCTGGATCTCTCCGACCTGATGCCGCTCTCGTCGCTGGATTTCCCCGAGCATCGGGAGCCGCCGTTGATTCCCGCGGTGCCGCCGGAGCTGCGCGACACCACGCGGTCGATCTTCGATGTCGTCCGCGAGCAGGAGATCCTCGTCCACCATCCCTTCGATTCCTTCGGCGCGTCGGTGGAGACGTTCATCGAGAGCGCGGCCCGCGACGAGCAGGTGCTGGCGATCAAGATGACGCTGTACCGCACCTCGGGTGACGGCGCGATCGTGCAGGCGCTCACCGAGGCGGCGCAGCGCGGCAAGCAGGTGGCGGTGCTGGTGGAACTGCAGGCGCGCTTCGACGAGGTCAACAACATCGCCTGGGCGCGGACCTTGGAGTCCTTCGGCGTGCACGTCGTGTATGGCCTGCCGGGGCTC
>PNKF01000317.1 GCA_013822285.1 Gemmatimonas sp. | reverse complement strand
TCCTTTCCACTCGGCGGCGACGATGATCGCGAGGATGCGAACGACGTTGCCGACGAACGCATACGGAAAACACAGCAGCCCGATGAGCGCCCTCGCCCACCACGCGCGGAAACTCAGATACCCGAGCAGCAGCGAGAGCGCCGCCAGCGCCATGAGCGAGCGCACACCCGAGCACGCCGCCGCCACATCGTAGGAATAGGAGCCGTCGGGCGAGAGAAGTTGTGTGCCATTGCGGATGACATCGATACCGAGCGCCCGGGAGATATGATACGCCGTGTCGGTGACGCCGACGCGCAGAAAAAACCCGGCCGTGTCGAGCACGTTGAACGGAATCGCAAAGACCATGAACCCGAGCGGAAACGCCGCCGCGCGTCCCCAGCGCCGACCGCCGCCGAGCGCGAGCACGCCCCACGTGAACAGCAGCAGGGCGATCAGCGAGAGGCGCGTCTGCTGCGCCGCGTAGCCGACGAGATGAAGCGCAAGGCCGCCGAGGAGGGCCGCCACCGGCCAGAGCTGAAGGCTGAACGCTGAAGGCTGAGCCCCGCTTTCCGCGCCCCTCAGATTCCGCCACAGCAGCCACGCGCTGAGGCCGAGGATGAGCCAGCCGTGCTCGGACTCGGCACGCGGATCCAGCCAGTGCGAGACGCACCACCAAAAAGCCGACGGCGTGTCGATGTAGCCGCGCGTGCTGTTGCCGAAGAACTGAAAGATCACCGTGCCGATCAAGGCGCAGGCTACGGCGGCGCCCCAGCGGGGTGACCATCGGCCGAGTTTTGCGGCTGGATTGCTCATGTGACCGCCGCATCATCCGGGCTCCGGTCCGCATTCCAAGCCCAAGATGAAACTCCTGATTCTCGCGCAGACTCCGCCGCCATTGCATGGGCAAAGTCTCATGGTGCAGACGGCAGTGGAAGGCCTGCCGCAACATGGGATAGAGGTTCATCACGTCAATCTGCGCCTCTCGCGCACCCACGCCGACATCGGCGGCTGGCGACCGGGCAAGATTCTCGCGGTGCTCGACGCGTGCTTCCACGCCGTCGTCGCACGATTCACGGAAGGCTGCGACACGCTCTACTACGTGCCGGCTCCGGCCAAACGCGGCGCACTCTACCGCGACTGGCTCGTGATGGCGCTGTGCCGCCCGTTTTTTCCTAAACTCGTCCTCCATTTCCACAACGGCGGACTTGGCGAGTGGATCAAGGGAAGTCTCACGACGCCTGAGCGCGCACTCACGCGCCTGCTGCTCGGCCGCGCCGATCTCGGCACCGTGCTGACGGAATCGCTGCGAGTGGACGCCGTCGCACTCGAAGCGCGCCGGATCGCGATTGTGCCGAACGGTATCGCTGATCCCGGTCCGCCCCGCCACCCGCCGGAGCCCGGGCGCATCTTGTTCATCGGTGCGGTGTCGCGCGAAAAAGGAGCGCTGGAACTGCTCGACGCAGTGCGCATCCTGAGGACGCGAGGGATCCGAGCCCGAGCGGTATTCGCCGGGTCCATCGAGCCAGCGCTGTGCGAGATTTTCGTGAGCGCCTTGCAAATCGATCCCGAGTGCTGCGAAATGCTCGGCTTCATCGGAAGCGAAGCCAAGGCGCGCGAGATCGCGCGAGCCACCTGCGTCTGTTTGCCCACCTCCTACGCGCATGAAGCGCAACCCCTCGTCGCGCTGGAAGCGATGGCCAGCGATCGCGCGGTGGTCGCGACGCGCTGGCGCGGCTTGCCCGAAACGCTGCCGAAGGGCACTCCACTCACTCCACCGGGCGACGCTCGTCTGCTCGCCGATGCCCTCGGCCAAGTTCTCGCGAGGCCTCCCGAACCGGGCAAGATGCGAGCTCGTTACTTGGAGAATTTCTCACGCGAGCGGCATCTGACCCTTCTGGCGGCCACGCTCACTCGTTCAGCCCGCTGAGCCCGCCAGCGCGCGCTCCGCGGCCCCGACCGCGTCGTCGAAAAAATCGC
>PNKF01000316.1 GCA_013822285.1 Gemmatimonas sp. | reverse complement strand
GCTGCGCGCCGAAGCAGTCGAGCGCGACCTTCTCGATCCCAAGACTGTCCGCGACGCCAAGCTGATGGCGTCGCTGGGCCGTGAGCACCAGCGCCTCGGACAGGTCGTCGAGCGCGCCAAGGCCCTCGAGAAGATGGACGACGAGCTCGCGCAGGCGCGCGAGCTTTTGTCGTTTGATGACCCCGAGATGGCCGCCGAGGCGAAGCGCGAAGTCGAGCGCCTCACGGCCGACATCGAGGCGGCGGAGCTCGCCCTCCGTCCCCTGCTCGTGCCGCCCGACCCGCTGCACGACCGCAACGCCATCGTCGAGATCCGCGCCGGCACCGGCGGCGACGAGGCCGCGCTCTTCGCCGCCGACCTCTACCGCATGTACACGCGGTACATCGAGCGCCATGGTGGTTGGCGCATCGAAATGATCTCGCTGGCCGACGGCACCTTGGGCGGCATCAAGGAAGCCATCTTCAAGGTCAGCGGGCCGCAGGCCTTCGGCGCGCTGCGCTTCGAATCGGGCGTGCACCGCGTGCAGCGCGTGCCTGCCACGGAAGCGCAGGGCCGCATCCATACCTCGGCCGCCACGGTCGCCGTGCTGCCGGAAGCCGAGGAAATCGATCTCAAGATCGAGGACAAGGATCTGCGCATCGACGTGTTCCGGTCCTCGGGGCCCGGTGGGCAGTCGGTGAACACCACGGACTCCGCCGTGCGCATCACGCACATTCCGTCGGGGCTCGTCGTCTCGCAGCAGGACCAGAAGTCGCAGCTGCAGAACAAGCTCAAGGCCATGGAAGTGCTGCGTTCGCGCCTGCTCGACCTCAAGGTGGCCGAGGCGGAAGCGGAGCGGTCGCGCATGCGGAAATCACAGGTGTCCACCGGTGACCGCTCGGCGAAGATCCGCACGTACAACTATCCGCAGTCGCGCGTGACGGACCATCGCATCGGGTTCACGACGCATGACCTGGCTGGCGTGATGGACGGGAAGCTCGATGATCTGATGGATGCGCTGCACCTCGCGGATATCGAGGAGCGGTTGGCGGGGGATGGCGGCTAAGCGTCTCGCTGCGCGGTTGCCGCGCGGCGCGGCGCCCAAGCTGCGGCAGGGAGTGGCTGCCGGTTTCGATGCTACGGCATTTCGGACAATAGGTGGTCCGCCTAACGCTTCGACTTCGTGCGCGACACGGCCGGCCGCTTCCGCGGACGGCCGCCTTTCTTTCCGTTGGCACGGGATGCAGCGGCTTTCGCGCTGCTACGTGACTTGCCGGCGATGCGGGCGAGTTCGCTGCGCGCCGCTTTCGGATCGAGGGAGTCGAGGATGATGCCCGCCACCGACAGCTGGATATCGAGATCGTCCCAGTCTAGGCCACTTCCCCCGGGGCTGACCGTCACACAGGCAAGTTCCGCGTCTGTGAGGTCGGAGATCGCTGGAATCCGGCGTGCGACGAAGCCGAACACCGAGCCGTTTGTCAGCTCCATGACGATGCGGCCCGTCGGCCGGTCATAGGTCGCGCTGATTGCTCGGCGGCCCGCAGCGCGAGCTTCGGCCTCGGCGCGGCGGGCGGCTCGCAGCTGCGCGAGGAATGCCGGGGTCGGCTTCTCTGAATCATGCATCGTGAATGTCCTTCCACCTCGCGAGAAGGTACGCCGCGTGATGCTTCGTCAACCGGACGGCTCTCCACGCCACGTCGTCGCGCACTGAGACGGCCCCGCGCACGTTCGGCTCGTCATCGCCCATCGGCAACGCAATGGTCACGCTGCCGCCGTCCACGAAGACCTGCACGTGCGGCGGCGGATGTTCGCGTGGCGGCAGGCGAATGACGAAGCGGAAGCCGTGGACTCGGAGAACTGTCGGCAAAGGACAATAACCTATCGGTTAGGTTATGCCAAGGCGCGTCGGAATCGCAGTCCGAGAGGAGTCTCGGCCCGCGCGTCGTCAGATTGTCAGTGGCCGCTGCTGCGCGCCTAGC
>PNKF01000315.1 GCA_013822285.1 Gemmatimonas sp. | reverse complement strand
GGAGAGCGAGAAGTTCGCCGGCGCGCTGCGCACGTACTCCTGCGAAGCGATGATGCAGGACAACAAGGCGCTGCAGGCGGGCACCTCGCACAACCTCGGGCAGAACTTCGCCAAGGCCTTCGAGTTGCAGTTCCAGGACCAGAACGGCGAGATGGCCTTCGCCTGGAACACCAGCTGGGGCGTGAGCACGCGCATGATCGGCGGCTTGGTGATGACGCACTCGGATGACAACGGCTTGGTGACGCCGCCCAAGCTGGCGCCGATCGAGGTCGTGATCGTGCCGGTGTACAAGAGCGACGAGGAGCGTGCGCGCATCGTCGAGGCGGCGCATCGCATCAAGCGCGAGCTCACGGAGTGGACGGGCCGTGGCGCCACCGATCGCCTGCGCGTGAAGGTGGATGACCGCGACGGCGTGAAGCCGGGTGCCAAGTACTACGAGTGGGAAATGCGTGGCGTGCCGCTGCGCTTGGAGATCGGCCCGAAGGATCTCGAGAAGCAGTCGGTGTTCTCGGCGCGTCGCGACACGCGGGCCAAGGCCGCGCTGCCGATGGCGGGCTTGCCGGAGACGGTGTCCAAGCTGCTCGAGCAGATCCAGGCCGACCTGCTCGCCGCCGCGAAGGCGCGTCGCGAAGCGAACTCGCATCGCAACGTGAAGAGCTACGACGAGTTCAAGCAGATCATCGAAGGCCCGGGTGGCTTCATCTACGCCGGCTGGAACGGCGATCCGGCCATCGAGGCCAAGGTGAAGGAAGAGACCAAGGCAACGATCCGCTGCATTCCCGACGAGGAGTTCCGCACGCCGGGCGGTCAGGCGCGCTGCTTGATCACCGGTGAGCCGGCCAAGCATGAGGTCGTGTGGGCCAAGGCGTACTGATGCAGGCGGAAGGCTTCACGCGCCGCGACGGCGAGTTGTACGTCGAGGACGTGCCGCTGCGCCACATCGCGACGGAGGTGGGGACGCCGGCCTACGTGTACTCGGCGGAGACCATGCGCGAGCGCGTGCGTGGGCTCGAGGCCGCGCTGGCGGGCATTCCGCATCGCGTGCACTTCGCCGCCAAGGCCAACTCCAGCGGCGGCGTGCTGCGCACGCTGCGTGATGCCGGCGCAGGCGTGGACGTGGTGAGCGGCGGCGAGCTGTTCAAGGCGATCCGCGCGGGCTTCCGTCCGGAGACGGACATCATCTTCGGCGGCGTGGGCAAGACGATGCGCGAGATCGCCGAGGCGATCGGCGTGGGGGTCAAGCTGCTCAACGTCGAAAGCGAAGCCGAGCTGCGGATCGCCTCCGAGATGGCGGTGGAACTCAAGATGACCGCGGCGGTCGGCATCCGGGTGAATCCCGATGTCGAGGTGGAGACCGCGCACGAGTACATCGCGACGGGCGACAAGGAGCACAAGTTCGGCGTGCCGTTGGACGATGCGCTGCGGGTGGCGCGCGTGGCGATGTCACTGCCGGGACTGTCGCTGCAGGGCCTGCACATGCACGTGGGCTCGCAGCTGTACTCGTATGCGGCATATCGCGACGGGGCAGAGAAGCTGGTCGCCCTGGCGAAGACGCTGCGCGGCGAGGGCGCGCCGATCAAGTATCTGGATCTGGGCGGTGGCCTGCCGGTGCCGTATGCACCCAATGAGGCCGAGCCGGATCTCGAGGCCTATGGCGCCGTGATGCGCGAGGCTGTCCAGTCGCTTGGCGACGTGGAGCTGCTCGTCGAGCATGGCCGCTATCTCGTCGCGGCGTCCGCGGTGCTCGTGACCGAGGTGCTCTACCGCAAGCACAACGGCGGCGTGGACTTCATCGTCTGCGACGCTGGCATGACGGAGTTGATTCGTCCCTCGCACTACGACGCGTACCATCACGTCGAGCCGGTAGGCGCAGTGGGTGGGCAGGTGACGGGGGATGTGGTCGGGCCGGTGTGCGAGAGCGGCGACTTCCTCGCGGTCTCGCGGACCCTGCCCGATGTGCAGCCGGGCGAGCTGCTCGCCATCCACACCGTCGGAGCGTATGGTTCGGCCATGGCCTCGCGCTACAACGCGCGGGGCTTTGCGG
>PNKF01000314.1 GCA_013822285.1 Gemmatimonas sp. | reverse complement strand
CTTGATCGGCCTGCAGCCGCGACTCGTGGGTGGCGCACCGGTGCTCGAGCCCGAGGCCCTGCGCGAGAGGCTGCGTCCCGCCTCGCCCCATGCGCCGCGCGCCTCGCTGGTCTGTGCCGAGAATACGCACAATGGGGCGGGTGGCATGGTCAGCTCGCTCGAGAAGCTGCAGGCCATTCGTGCCGTGGCCGATGAGGCCGGACTTCCGCTGCATCTCGATGGTGCGCGTCTCTGGAACGCCTCGGTCGCGACGGGCACCTCGCTCGCCGCCTTCGCGGCCTGCGCTGAGACGGTGATGGTGAGCTTCAGCAAGGGCCTCGGCGCGCCCGTGGGTGCCGTGTTGGTGGGCTCGGCGCGAGTGATGGCCAAGGCCTGGGAAACGCGCAAGCGATTCGGCGGCGGCATGCGGCAGTCGGGCATCCTAGCTGCCGCGGGCTTGTATGGGCTCGAGCACAACCTGCCGCACCTGCATGAGGATCATCGTCGGGCGAAGGCGCTGGCCGCTGCGCTCGCGTCGATTGCCGACCTGCGCGTCGTGCCGCCCGATACGAACATCATCATGGTCGATCTCCCCGCGCGCCTGAAGGCGGCGGATGTCGTGGCGGCGGCGCGCACGGCGGGTGTCGCGATCAGTGCTTGGAATGCCTCGCGCATTCGGTTGGTGCTGCATGGCGATATCGACGACACGATGCTCGCCACCGCGACGGCGCGCATGCAGGAGGTCCTGCAGTGACCGAAGAGTCACGCGCGGCTGGCGAAGCCTCGCGTCGTCTCCTCGCCGCAGGCGAGCGTGAGCTGCAGCGCATCGTGCTGGATATGCACGATGGGCCCGTGCAGGACATCTTCGCGGCCGTCTCGCACCTGCAGTTGTTGCAGCGTGATCTCACGTATGAGCCCGAGGCGGCGCGCCGCGCGGGACAGGCGGCGGCATTGCTCGAGCGGGCCCTGGGCGAGATCCGCACGCTCATCGGCGTGTTCCGGCCGCCGGGCTTCGAGCGCCGCGATCTCAGTGCGATCCTCGAAGGACTCACCGTGCAGCACGAGGCGATGACCGATCAGCCCGTGGAGTGCGTGCTCGATGAGTCGCTGGGGGATTGTTCGCTGCCGGTGAAGATCGCGTTGTATCGCATCTTGCAGGAGGCCTTGGCCAACGGCCATCGCCACGCCGGCGCGACGCGCCAGACCGTCTCGGTCGAACGCCGCGACGGCGAGTTGCGCATGGTGGTCACGGACAACGGCCGCGGCTTCGATTTCCCCAAGGTGCTCGCCCGCGAGGCGGACGTCGGCGTCGAAGGCGGCCACTTCGGGCTGCGCGGTATCCAGGATCGCGTCGCGATGCTCGGCGGTCGCTTTGAGATCGATTCGGCGCCCGGGGCGGGCACCGTCCTCACCATCACAGTCCCGGCGGACGCGTGACCAACGATCGGAAGATTCGCATCGTGCTGGCCGACGATCACGGCATCGTGCTCGAAGGCCTACGGGCGCTGCTCGATAGCGAAGGTGACATGGAAGTGATCGCCGCCACCACGGATGGGGCGCAGGTGCTGCCGCTGGTACGCAAGCACACGCCCGAGGTGGTCGTGCTCGATTACGAGCTGGGCGGCATGCGCGCGACGGACATCATCGGCGACCTACGGGCGACGCCGGATGCGCCGCGCGTGCTCGTGCTGACGGCGTACCACGATGGCGAGACGATCCGTTCGGTGCTCGAGTCGGGCGCCGAGGGGCTGGCCCTCAAGACGGCCTCCCCGCAGCAGACCTTGAGCGCGATTCGTCAGGTGGTGGATGGCCAGCTGGTGTTTCCGCAGGCGGCGCGGCGCTGGCTAGAAGCGCGTGGCACGCGCGGCGGCATCATGGATCTGACGGCGCGCGAGCGCGAGGTCTGGGCCCTGCTCGCCGAGGGGCTGACGAACGTGCAGATCGCGTCGCGGCTCTCGCTGTCCGAGAACACCGTGAAGTTCCACGTCCAGCATCTGTACCAGAAGCTGGGCGTGAAGAACCGGACCGAGGCCGCGCTCAGGCACCAGGGGCCGGGTGGGCGGAGCGG
>PNKF01000313.1 GCA_013822285.1 Gemmatimonas sp. | reverse complement strand
CGCGATTTTGCGGAGACGTGCGCGTGTCAGTTTTGTGACGCGGCGCGTGTTTTGGTACAGCTTGTGAAAATAATCACAATCTGGACTTGTATGCAACTGGTCCGGCCTCGCCGGGCCCGCGAGTCGCCAGCGTCCTGCATGGGCCGCCGGACTGACCTTAAGCCTCTACATAGCAACTACTTAGCCACGGAGGCACAGAGACACGGAGGATTGCGTCACGGCTCGCCAGCCCGGTCGCGGCGACCACTTAGTTCTTCAGGCGGTGACGTCGCCGGCACTCGTTCGCGGCACGCAGCGCTCTGTGTCTCTGTGCCTCCGTGGCAAAGCTGTTCGCTCAGCTACGCGAACGACCGCGGCCCTGCTTCACGAAGCGATCCATCAAGTCGGTCGGACGGAGACGCGCGAGTGATGCGCTCTTCACGCCGACGAGCCGCTGGCAACTCGCGCTCAGATGCGAGGCCGAGGCGAAACCGAGCACGCGCGCGATGTCGGGAAGATCGTATCCTGGGTTCTTCGCGAGCTCGGCCGCGGCGAGCAGTCGCACGAGGTCGATGACGCGCTTGAGATTCGGCGCGCCATCGGCGGCGAAGCGCCGGCTGAGATGCTCGCGCGTGAGGCCCACCGCTTGGGCAATGGCTTCGGTGCGCACGGTGCGGCCGCCCTGCGCGACCACGAAGCGCCAGGCTTCGTGCTGCAGGGGCGTCGTCAGCCCGATGCGCGACTCCGCGCCGCGCAGCGCCGTCGCGAAGCGCACCGTGAACGTCGAGGGCAGGATGATGTCGCGACAGAGCTCGTCTTCGACGCCTTCGACCACACAATCGGCAAACTCGAGACTGTAGGCGCGGGCCAGCGCGGGCAGCTCGGCCGGACGCAGTGCGGCGTAGGCGAAGAACGGGATGCTGGGAAACTCGCGCGCCGCACTCGCGGCGGCCCAGGCATCCTCGCTGCTGTGGCCGAGGTCGACGACCACGGCGTCGACGAGCGTGTCCTGCAGCGCGGCGAGCAGTTCGTCACGCCCGCGCGCGAAGGCGAGCTTGGCCCGGCGACGCGGCAGCGCGCGGCGCAGCGCATCGCGACAGCGCTCGCGGGCCGTGTAGGCGACGACCGTCGGCAGGGCCAAAGGCCCGAGGAGGCGCTCCGGCATCAGGAGGCGCGCTGTGCTGGCGGCACGACATCGACCGCCCCGTCGGTCTCGGCGACGTCCTCTGGCGCATCGAGCTCGCGGCCTTCGAGAATCGCCTGCGCCTGTTCGAGCACCGCGCGCGCGTTGTCGTAGGCGATCATCTTCGTCGCCTGCTCATACGTCGCCCAGCGACAGGCGGTGATGCCTTCCTTGGCCTGCGGCGCCGTGCGGCGCTGCGTGGTCTCCATCAGGAAGAAGTGACAGGTCTTGTGGATCTTCCGGCCGCGGAAGCGGAAGGTCCAGTCGATGGTCTCGACGGCCGATCGCACTTCGACGCCTTCGATGCCTGTCTCCTCGGCGACTTCGCGCACGGCGGCGGCATCCGGTTCCTCGCCGTCTTCGAGGTGGCCCTTCGGGAAGCCCCAGTTCCGGTACGGATCGCGGATCAGCAGGAAGAACGTGCGTTCGCCGTCGCGGCGGAAGACGATGCCGCCGGCGCTGACCTCCTCACGGGGCTTCTTCTTGCGCGTCACCGCGCGACGCCTTCACTCGGTTCGAGTTCCGCGCGCCCTTCGATGAACTGCCGCACGATCGGATCGCGCGTATTCTGGATCTGCTCGACGGTGCCCACCTGCTGCACGCGGCCTTCGTAGAGCATCGCGATGCGCGTGCCCACGGTGTAGGCCGAGCGCATGTCATGCGTGATGACGATGCCGGTGACGCCAAGCTGCTTCTGCATGCGCAGCATCAACGCGTCGATGACGGCGCTGGTGACGGGGTCGAGGCCAGTGGTCGGTTCATCGTAGAGCAGGTACTTCGGACGCAGGGCCACCGAGCGCGCGATGCCGACGCGCTTGCGCATGCCACCCGACAGCTCCGAGGGCAGTCGGTCGGCGACGTTGTCGTTGAGATCGACCAGCTCCAGCGAC
>PNKF01000312.1 GCA_013822285.1 Gemmatimonas sp. | reverse complement strand
GAGTGGAAGGAGAACGTCCAGAACAGCTTCCTGCCGGGCATCGCGCAGCTCGAGCGGCCGCGCCGCGTCGCGCAGCCGATGCTCACGCAGCGTCGCACCGGCGGCTTGGTGAACGTGTATGTGGCTCCCGCGCTCTCGCCGGACGGCCGCAACATCGCCTTCATCTCGCTGGGCTCGCTGCTGCGCGCGGAAGTCTTCCTTGACCTCTACCTCGCCGACGCCAACACCGGCGAGCGCAAGGCGCGCCTCACCAAGAGCACGCTGAACCCCGAGTACGAGGAGCTGCGCTACGGCTACTCGCAGGGCGCGTTCTCGCCGGACGGCCGCTACTTCGCGTTCACGGCGCAGCGCAACGGCAAGGACATCCTCTACATCCACGACGTGCGGCGCAACAAGACGCATCGTCGCTTGGAGACCGGCCTCGTCGCGATGATCGGCCCCACCTGGTCGCCCGACGGGCGTCGCTTGGTGTTCTCCGGCCTCGCCAACGGCATGACCGACCTGTACATGATCGACGCGGACGGGCGGAACCTGCGCCAGCTCACGGACGACGTGTACGGCGACCTGCAGCCGAACTGGTCGCCCGACGGACGCTACATCGCCTTCGCCTCGGAGCGCGGCCCGCAGTCGGACTTGGAGACGCTCAAGTTCGGCGAGTGGCAGATCTCCGTGCTCGACCTCGAGACGAACGCCGTGCGCGTGCTGCCGCAGCAGGCGGGCAAGAATCTCAATCCGCAGTGGGCGCCGGATGCACAGTCGCTGGCGTTCCTGTCGGATCGCACGGGCATCGCCCAGCTGTTCTTGTTCGACCTCTCGAACGACACGCACTACCAGCTCACGCGCTTCGTCGGCGGCATCACCTCGCTGACCGAGCACAGCCCGGCGATCACCTGGGCCACGCAGGCGGACAAGCTGGCCTTCGTGTACCAGGACAACGGCGACTACCAGGTCTGGTCGATCGCCAATCCGCGCGCGCTCAAGAAGGATCCGTTCGTCGCCGCGCCGACGGTGATCGCGCGCGCCGATAGCAGCGCCCGCGCCCGCGTCACCAGCGATTCGATCGTCGCCGCGGCACGCGCCGACGCCGACAGTGCCGCGGCACGGGCGACGCGTTCCACCGCCCCGCGTCGTCGGCAGTCCGTGTACCTCGGCGCCGGCGGCTGGCGGCCCGGCGATGCCGTGGTCTCGGGTCCGGGCGGCGGTGTGTCCATCGCCGCGCTCAACGACTCGGCGTCGCTGGCCCTGATGGACGCCCGCACGTTCCGCTCGGCACCGTACACGAGCAAGCTCAGCCCGGAGTACGTGGCGCGGCCGCAGATCGGCTACGCGCAGGACAACTTCGGCCGTGGCGTGTTCGGCCAGACGGCCATCGTGCTCTCCGACTTGGTGGGCAACCGCCGCCTCATGGTCGCGGGCGGCGTCAACGGCCGCCTCTCCGAGGCGCAGGTCTTCGCGCTCTACAGCGACTTCAGCGGGCGCACCCCTTGGTCGGCGGGCCTGCAGCAGTACCCGTTCTTCTTCCTCATGGGCTACAACCAGACGAACCTCGGCGGCGGCAACGTCCTCGAGCAGCAGATCATCACGCGCTTCATCTCGCGCAGCGGCGTCGCCAATGCCGCGTATCCGCTGAACCGCTTCTCCCGCTTCGAGTACGGCGCGACGGTGAACAACATCGATCGCGCGCTGATGTACACCACGCAGCAGTACAACTTCAACACGGGCTTCCAGACCGGCTTCTTCATCGACTCGATCGTCAACACGAGCTCGTTGAACTACGTCGCGCCGTACGTGGCCTTCGTGCACGACAACTCGCTCATGGGCGCGACCGGCGGCATCTACGGGCGCCGCTCGCGCTTCCAGATCGAGCACACGGCCGGCACGGTCTCCTGGACCACGTACACGGTGGACTACCGTCGCTACGACGCGCTGCTGTTCAGCTTCCTCACGCTGGCCACGCGCTTCTCGGCCAGCATCAGCGCCGGCCCCGACGAGAACGAGTTCCCGAAGTACATCGGTCGCCCGGACTTCATCCGCGGCTACGACCGCGAGACCTACGCC
>PNKF01000311.1 GCA_013822285.1 Gemmatimonas sp. | reverse complement strand
ATTGCCGAACCTCGGCCGTCGCCCTTCGAGGCTCGCCTGCGGCTCGCACCTCAGGGTGACGGAACGCGAGCTGTGTCGATTCAAAGCGGGACTACCAAGCTCATCTAGCGAACCCGCCCGTCCGCGTGCTTGCAGCCGCCCACGCCGGGGCGGCCGCAAGCATTTGCGCGACCCCGCCAATTTGAATCGAAAGCGGACCAAATCCGCCCGGCCGCCGGCCGGCGCGTTAACCTGCGATTTCAGACTTTTCCGTAGGTTGTATTCCGGACCGACAAGAATAGCGCCTTGCAGCGGGAGGCAAGGACCGCGAATGTCTGGAGTAGAGGCTGATCAACCGCGCGCCCAGCGCGAGCCGCCCGAGCGGCCGCTTGCGCTGCATGAGGTGGCGCTCGCCACCATGGCGCATGGGCTGCTGCTATGGGACGAGACCGGCCGAGTTGAGCTGTTCAACGCGCGCTTCGTCGAAATGTACGGCCTGTCGCCGGACGTCGTCCGCATCGGCATGTCTGTCCAAGAGCTGCTGGCCCACAGCGCCGCGGTCGGCAACTTCCCCTACATTACGCCCGAGAAGGCCTGGCGCCTGCTGGTCGAGCGGATGGCCGCCGGCCACGCCTTCGGCTCCCAGCATGCCGTCCAGAGCGGGTTGATGATCGCGGTGAAGTGCAGCCCGATGCCGGGCGGCCGCTGGGTGGCGGTCTACGAGGACGTCACCGAGCAGCACCGCCTGGAGAGCGCGCTGCGCCTGCAGGCCGAGCGCACCGAGCAGGCGATCACGCTGATGTCGCATGGACTCAGCATGTTCGACGCCGACGAGCGGCTGATCGTCGCCAACGAAGCCTACTACCGCCTTTATGAGCTCGACCGATTGGTGGTGAAGCCGGGCGTCACGCTGCGCGAGATCGTCGCCCATACGATCGAGCGCGGGACCGACTACGGCAAGCCGCTGGAGGAGACCTACCGGGAGCGCCTGCAAAATGCCCGCCGCCTCGGCGTCTCCACCGGCCAGACGCTGCTGAAGTCCGGCCGCATCATCGAGATCACCTCGCGACTCACCTCCGACGGGGGATGGGTCTCGACCCACGAGGACATCACCGACCGCCGCCGTTACGAAGACGCGCTACGCGAGCAGAACCTGCGTTTCGACGCCGCCTTGGACAACATGGCGCAAGGTCTGGTGATGTTCGACGCCGATTTGCGCATCCTGGTGCTCAATCGGCACTACCTCGAAATGTTCAAGTTCGACCCCGAGGTGGTGAAGCCGGGTGCCAGCCTGATGGAGGTGATCCGCCACAGCGTCGAGATCGGCAGCTACGGCCCCGACGCCGTCGCCGAGGATATCCATGCCCGCTACGTCCGCCGGCTCGGCGGGACCGCGATTTTCCGCCGCCGCATTGACGACCGGCGGATCCTGCTGCGCAGCCGGGGGATGGCCAATGGCGGCTGGCTGGTGACCTACGAGGACGTCACCAAGCGCGAACAGGCGGCGACGGCGCTGCGCGAGCAGAACCTCCGCTTCGACGCCGCGCTCAACAACATGTCGCAGGGCCTGTGCATGTTCGACGAGCAGCATAGGCTGATCGTCTGCAACGACCGCTATATGCAGATCTTCGGTTGCGACCGCCGCACGATCAAGCCGGGCATGACGCTGCGGGAGGTGTTCGAGGCGGGCGTCGCCGACGGCCTCTATCCCGGGCTGACGGTGGATGAGCTGGTCCGACGTCGGCTCGCGTCGCTGCGCCGGGACGAGCCAACGGTGTACGATCAGGAGGTGGCGGGCGGACGCACGCTGTCGATCAATATCTGCCCGATGGTCAATGGCGGCTGGGTCGGAACCTTCGAGGACATCACCGAAAGCCGCAAGCTGGAGGCCGAGCGCGCCGCCGCCCTCGCCGACCTGCGCGAGCAGAATCTGCGCTTCGATGCGGCGCTCAACAACATGTCGCAGGGGCTCGGCATGTTCGACGCCCAGCACCGGCTTATCGTGTGCAACGAAAACTACCTGAAGATCTTCCGCGCCGATCGGGCGGTGGTGCGCCCCGGCGCGACCATGCGGGAGATATTCCAACACGG
>PNKF01000310.1 GCA_013822285.1 Gemmatimonas sp. | reverse complement strand
GGCCGGCGTCGTCGTAGCCGAACCGGGTCAACTGCGCGTCGTAACCCGATCCGATGGCGTCGGGGTCAGGATCGGGCGTGAGCACGGTTTCGAGCTGGTCGTCATCGAACCAGGTGTAGGTGGTCGTGCCGTTGCGCGCGTCGGTGGATTTCCAGAGGCGGCCATGCGCATCGTATTGGTGGCTGATGGAGCGGAGCTGGCCGAGGGGCTCGCGCGCGACGGTCTCGGAGGCGAGGCGGTCCGCGACGTAGGTCTGCGTGACCACCGTCTGGTCGGGTGCGGTGGTCACGACTGTGCGTGTCTCGGTGGCGGCATCGATCGTGACGACACTGGAGGTGACGAGGCCGGGCGGAGCGGCGATGCCTTCCGGGCCGGGCACGGTTTGCCAGGAGCGGAGGCCGCCGGGAGTTTCTTCGGCGATGGCGATAGGGGTTGCAGTCGCAGAGTTGTTCGCGTCCCAGACTGCGGTCGTGCTGCGGAACACCGTGAAGGTGTCGGAGCCGACGGTGCGCGTGGCCACCGCGCGCGTCGTGCGGGTGATGCGATCGGTGCCGTCGAAGTCGATGACGCTGTCGCGGTCGAGATCGAGGGCGGTGGTGCTGAGTTCGCCGCGCACGTCGTAAGCGTAAAGAGTGGCGACGCCGTCGGGATCGACCGAGCGCGCGAGTTGCCCTTGGGCGTTGTAGTGCTGCAAGGCGGTGGCCGTGGCGGGCGTGGCCGCGGTGTCGAGCGGCGTGATCGTGAGCGCAGGCCGGCCGGCGAAGTCGCGCGTGGTGCGCGTCCACTCGGTCGTGGCGCCGCCTTCGCCGACGCGGGTCTCAGTCGTGGTGTTGACGCCGTCGACGATAGTGTAGGCGTAGTTGCGCGGGGCGGCGGCGCTGCCGGAAACGGTGAGCCGCGAGCCATCGCGGGCGCGGGTCTCGACCGTGGTGCCGAGGTCGGGCTGCGTGGTGGTGCGGGTGGTGACGCCCGTGGCGGCGGTCGATTCGGCGAAGGTCGTCAGGCGGTTGCGCGCGTCGCGTTGTTCGTAGAGACGGCCGGCGAGATCGTAGCGGTTCGATTGGAGCGTGATGTCGTCCTCGTCGCCGGCACCGCCCAGGCGCACGAGCGCGAGCACGCGCCCGGCCGCATCGTAATCGGTGCGGACAGTCACGCCGCCGCGCGTCTCGTGCGTGCGGCGGCCGAGTGCGTCGTAGTCATAGGTGACGAGCACGCCGTCGCGCCCGCGCTCGTTGAGCAAGCCGCAGCAGGCGTAGTCGCGCGTGGTCACGAGACCGTCGTGGTGCAGCATCGACGTGGGACGGCCAAGATTGTCGGTCGCGGTGGCATCCCACGAGGCGAGCGCGAGGTCGGGGCGTCCGGGCGCGATGTCGTGGCTGGCTTCGCTGACGACGTGGCCTTGGGGGTTGGTGACCGTGGTGACGCGCGTGCCGTCGAGGATCGCATCGCCTGCGGCGTCCAGTTGGCCCGCGACCGTGACGGCGGTCAACGCGCCCGCGGCATCGAGGGAGTAGGCGGTCAGCGTGGCCGTGCCGTCGGGGCGCACGACGCGGCGCACGCGACCGGTGTGCGGGCCGGTGGCGTAGGTGAGCGTTTCGGTGACGAGGTTCGTGCCGGTATTCCACTCCGCACCAGCGGACGTTGCCACGATGTCGGAGCGGCGGCTGAAGGATTCGCTGCCGAGGGTCACCGGCTTGGACCAAGCGACAACGAACGAGCGGCCCGTGGCCTGCCCGGCGGTCTTCTCGGTGACCGTGGTGAGTTGCTCGTCGGTGGCGTCGCCGTCGCCTGCCGTCGCCGCGATTGCGGAGTAAACGGTCTCGGTGACGCGGTGCTCGGATTCTTCGGCGGTGGTGGATGCTGAGTTGAGAAACGGGCGGACGATTCTGACGATGCGGCCGGTGGCGTCGTAGAAACGCTTCTCCCACGAACCGTCGGCGGAGGTGCGGGTCGCGAGTTGGCGATAGCCGGCTTGGCTCTCGGTCGCGTAGAACGTGGAGACCGTCGCGACCGCGGCGCCATCGGGGTCGAGGGTTTCCTTGGTGGTTTCCTCGCCCCATGCGAAGGTGGTGATTTCGCGCTCGGTGACCGAGTCGGCGGTGGCGCCGCGCTTGAGCGTT
>PNKF01000309.1 GCA_013822285.1 Gemmatimonas sp. | reverse complement strand
TGTCGCGGGCCTCGAGGGCTACACGTATCTCGAGGGCGAAGCGGCGCGCTGATGCGATGTCGCGCGTCGTCGTGAGGACGGCGCGCGTCTTTCCTATTTAATAGCGCGTGACATCACGCAAACGAGAACCGCGATGAACGATTGTCGCGGTTCTCGCGTATAGTTCGCATCCGCACGACGCGCCGCGCACTGCGCAGGCTGCCGTCGCGAAGCCCGAGCATTTCCCATCTGGGTCGACGTGAACTTTCCTGTCCCGTTCCTTGCCGCCGCTGGCGGCAACACTGAGTTCGAGCATCTGCTGCTGGTGCTCGTCGCGATCATCCTCGCGGCGAAGCTCTTGGGGGCGCTGGCGCAGAAGATCGGGCAGCCCGCCGTGCTTGGTGAGCTGGTCGCCGGCGTGCTCCTTGGTGGCAGCGTGCTCGGCATCGTCGATCCGTCGGACGCCGTGGTGCACGCGCTGTCCGAACTCGGCGTCCTCATCCTGCTGTTCCAGATCGGCTTGCATACCGACCTGCGCTCGCTGGCCAAGGTCGGCTCGACGGCGTTGGTGGCGGGCGCCGTGGGCGTGGTGTTGCCCTTCGTCGGTGGATTCGGCGTCGCGCGACTGATGGGGGTCGAGACCTTGACGGCCATCGTCATCGGTGCGGCGCTCACGGCGACCTCGATCGGCATCTCGGCGCGTGTGCTCTCAGACCTCGGGCAGTTGAAGACGCCTGAAGGGCAGGTGGTGATCGGCGCCGCGGTGTTCGATGACGTGATCGGATTGATCATCCTGTCGATCGTCGCGAGCATGGTCGCGGGCGCGGACCTTACGGTCGGCGGCGTCGGGTCCATCGCGGGCATCGCGATCGGCTTCGTGGTCGTGGCGCTGGCGCTCGGCAGCGTGGCCATTCCGCCGCTGTTCCGGTTGATCGAGCGCGTGCGTATTTCCGGGACGCTCTGTGCGGCGGCGATGGGGTTTGCGTTGGCCCTCGCCCTCCTCGCGGCGCAAGCGGGGTCGGCCATGATCATCGGCGCCTTCGCGGCGGGATTGATCCTGCACCCGACGCCGCAGCGTCACGAGATCGAGGAGAGCGTCACGCAGCTGGGATTCTTCTTCGTGCCGATCTTCTTCGCCACGGTCGGCGCGTCGATCGATCTTGGGGCGCTCATGACCCGCGAGGCATTGACGATCGGCGGCTTGCTCGTGCTCGTCGGCGTCGTCGGCAAGGTGCTCGCCGGATTTGCGCCGTGGTGGTTCACGGGCAACAAGCTGCTCGTCGGCGTCGCGCTGGTGCCGCGCGGTGAAGTCGGCCTGATCTTCGCGAAGCTGGGGCTGACGGCGGGCGTGCTCAGCAATGAACGCTTTGGCGCGCTGATGCTGATGGTCGTCGTGACGACCTTCCTGACGCCGCCGCTGCTGAGCCTGATCGCGAATCGCGCGACGCCGGATGATGAGGGCGCGCCGGACCATGTGGGCATCGACGATCTCGTGGTGGGGTCGAGCAGCCGACGGTCGCGGAAGCTGAAGGCGCTGCATCCGACCGATCACTGAGACGACGACGGCGCATCAGACACGAGAGGGGCGCGCACCGGGATTCCGGTACGCGCCCCTCTCCACGTTCGGGCGGTCTCGCGCTGCGCGCGAGTGCCTGCGTCCGCGCGATGGCGGATTAGCGCGCCGCGTACCGCTTCGCGACCTCGGCCCAGTTCACCACGTTCCACCAGGCGTCGATGTAATCCGGGCGGCGGTTCTGGTACTTGAGGTAGTAGGCGTGCTCCCAGACGTCGAGGCCGAGCAGTGCATGACGGCCTTCCATCAACGGGTTGTCCTGGTTGGGCGTGCTCTCGATCGAGACCGTGCCGTCCTTCGCGGCGACGAGCCAAGCCCAGCCGGAGCCGAAGCGGCCGGTGGCCGCGGCCTTGAAGGCATCGCGGAACTTGCCGAAGTCACCGAAGGCCTTGGTCATGGCCGCGCCGAGTTCGGCGCCCGGCTCACCGCCGGCATTCGGGGCCATGGTGGCCCAGAACAGCGA
Organism: Gemmatimonas sp.; assembly: GCA_013822285.1. Lineage (GTDB taxonomy): Bacteria > Gemmatimonadota > Gemmatimonadetes > Gemmatimonadales > Gemmatimonadaceae > Pseudogemmatithrix. The sequence continues at coordinate 110 of PNKF01000309.1, read as the reverse complement.
GTGGTTCCAGTGCCCGCCACCATTGTTGCGCACGGCCGTCCGGACGGACTCCGGCACCTTGGCGATGTCGCGGTTCAGCTGCTCGAGCGACCACGAGGCCAGCTCCGGCG
>PNKF01000308.1 GCA_013822285.1 Gemmatimonas sp. | reverse complement strand
CAGCAGCGTCGCCTGCTTGCCGACTTCCAGCGAGCCCACGCGATCGCTGACGCCGAGCATCTCGGCCGCATTGATCGTCACCGCCTTCAGCGCTTCCTCTTCCGGCAGGCCGAAGGCCACCGCGACGCCCGCATCCCAGGGCAGGCGGTTGCTGTAAAGCGCGCCACCGTCGCCGGCGATCGCGAACTTCACGCCCGCCGCGTGCAGCTGCGCCGGCGTGCTGTACGCGCCGTCGTAGCCTTCATGGTCGCGGTTCGGCGCGGCCATCGTGGACGTGAGGATCACCGGGACGTTCTCCGCCTTCAGGCGATCGGCCACGTGGACGGCATCGCGGCCACCGCGGATCACGATGCGCACGTTCTCTTCCTTCGCCCAGGTGATGGCGTCGTTGATCTGCGCCACGCCGTCCGCCTGCACGATGACCGGGATGTCGCGATTGAGCACCGGGATCATCGCCGCGTACTTCGAGTTGCTGCGCGGCTGCTGATTCGCCGCCACGGCATCGCGATACGCGCGCGCCTCGCCGAAGAAGTCCTTCAGCTCCTGCACCTGCTCGGCGTAGGTCTTCGGCGCCGGACGCGCGCCGGCGTTCGGGCCGCCCGGCGGGCCACCGAAGAAGCGCCGCGGACGGGCGTTCGGGTCAGGCCAGTTCACGTTCATCGCGGCCGCACCCTTCATCGACATCTCCTCCCAGGTCCAGCCCTCGAGCGACATCGCCGAGGAGAGGCCGGAGATCACGCCGCCGCCCGGCGTCGAGAACACGACGAGCACGCCCGCGGAGCGCGTCGTGCCGATGTGCCGGCTCTCCGCGTTCACCGCGACTTCCGCGCGCACGTTGGGGTTGAAGTCGCCGATCTCCTGGATGTCGTTGGAGACATCCACCGCGCCGATCTCGGCGATGCCCACGGTGCTGTAGGCGTCGACGAGGCCGGGGTAGATGTGCTTGCCGCTCACATCCACGATCCGCGCACCGCGCGGGATCTCCACCGTCTGACCGATGGCGATGATCTTGCCGCCGTCCATGACGATGCTGCCATTCGTGATGGTGCCGTTCGTCACGGTGTGGATGGTCGCGCCGCGCAGCACGACGGGCTGCGACTGCGGCGCCACCGGCATGCGTTCCTGGGCGCTGGCGAACGTCGCGCTCACGGCGAGCAGCGCGACGGCGCCGAAGATGCTCTGGTGCATCGGCTTCATGTTACGGGCGCTCCTGACCGGCACCGCGAGCGGCCGGACGATTGGGGGTAGCTTCCGGCGCGCCAGCGGCGAGCACGGCTTGGATCAACAGATTGCGCTGACGCTCGACCTCGGCGCGCAGCTGCCGGTCTTCTTCCAGCGAGAAGTAACGGCGGCCGTCCACCCAAGTCTGCTCGGCGCGGGTGAACTGCGAGAGCGGGTTGCCGTTCCAGATCACGAAGTCGGCATCCTTGCCCGCTTCGAGGGAGCCCACGCGGTTATGGATGTTGACGGCCCGCGCCGCATTGATCGTCACGGTGTTCATCGCCTGGATCTCTTCGACGCCCGAGCGGAGCAGCTTGCCCGCTTCCCAGTTCATGCGCGTCGAGATCTCGGCGTCGTCGGAGTGCAGCGAGGTCACGACGCCGGCCTCCATCAGCAGGCGCGCGTTGTAGTTCGTCGCATCGTACGACTCGAGCTTGAACGCGCCCCAGTCGCTCCACACGACGGCCGCAACGCCGGAGTTCTTGAGTTCGGTGGCGATCTTGTACGCTTCGACGCCGTGCTGCAGCGTCTGGATCTTGAAGCCGAACTCCTCGGCGAGGCGCACCAGGGCGAGGAACTCATCCGCGCGGTAGCCGTGCGACGAGACCAGCAGTTCCTGGTTCAGGATGTCCACCAGCGCTTCCATGCGCAGGTCGCGACGCGGCGGGATGCCCGCCTTCGTGCGATCCGCTTCCCAGCGCTTCCACTCCGCCTCGTACTCACGCGCGGCGAGGAAGTGGTCGCGGATGATCTCCTGCACGCCCATGCGCGTGTTGGGATAGCGATTCGGATTGCGCTTCGGGTTCTCGCCGAGCGCGAACTTCACCGTGCGCGGCGCGTTCTCGAGACGCAGCTGGTCGGGCAGGGAACCCCAGCGGTTCTTCACGAAGACGTTCTCGCCGCC
>PNKF01000307.1 GCA_013822285.1 Gemmatimonas sp. | reverse complement strand
CTGTAGAGCACGTCGAACATCGCCGGCATCGCGAACTTCACGGCTAGGAACGCGCCCGTCAGGAAGAGGAAGAAAGCCCCGCCGATGACCGGCAGCACGACGCGCTTCTCATGCGGATGCAGCGCGGGCGACAGGAAGGCCCAGATCTGGTACGCGATGACCGGGGACGCAGCGGCGAAGCCCAAGCCGAAGGCGACCTTCAGCACGATGGCGATGGGATCCGCCGGGTGCGTGAAGATCAGCTTGCCATCGGGCAGGTACGGCTTGATGGGCGTCGCGATGACGTCCACGACCGGGTAGTTCCACACCAAGGCGAAGGCCGCCATCATGCAGACCGCGAGCGCGCCAGCACTCCAGAAGAGCCGCACGCGCAGCTCTTCGAGGTGGTCGAGGAAGGGCATTTCCCCCGCGGGGGGCTGAGTCGCCATCGTCACGTCGGGCCCGAGGGCCCAGGCTCAGGGACGTTCGCGCAGGTATTCCTGCGCGAGCAGCGCCGCGTCGGAACGCGGATACTGCGCGACAATCTGCCGATACAGCGCCGTCGCCTGCTGCGTCTGACCTGTGGCGCGGGCCGCGCTGGCGCGCTTGTACAGGGCGTTGGGCGCCTGGTCGGAGCGCGGATAACGCTGCACCACCAACGCGTACACGGAGTCGGCGTTGCGGCCATTCCCCTCGTCCGCCCAGGTCTCGGCGACGCCATACAAGGCCTGCGGAGCCAGATCCGAGTCGGGATACCGATCGAGCAACTGCGTGAACACCGCGCGCGCCGCGCTGATGCTGCCGCGACGCAGTTGGTCCTGCCCCATCTGGTAGAGCTGCGCCGGACCAGGCGCCGGGGCGGCTGCCGCGGACGCGGGGGTTGGTGTGGCGACAGTCGGCGTGGTGGCACCCGCGCGCGGTGGCGTGGTGGCCCCGGGGCGCGGCCCCTGACGCAGCGTGTCCGCCGGCGGCAGTGGCGCGGGCACCGCGAGTTCCGCGGCGCGCTGCTCCATCTCCGCCCGCAACTCTTGGATGCGGCGCTGGCTCTGGCCCGTCAGCTCCTGGATCATGATGAGCTGCTGACGGATCGCCTGCAGGTCCTCGCGGACGTCGTTGCGCAGGCGATACAGGTTCGCCCCGTGCACCTGCGTGCTGTCCGCCAAGGTCTGGATCGATGCACTGACCCGCGCCAAGTCCTGACTCACCTGCGCGAACATCTGCTGCACCGCCGAATCGGCGGCAACGCGCTCGGCCCGCATCGCCTGCAGATCGCCATGGACGATGCGCAGGTCGTTACGAGTCGCGAAGCACGCGCCGGTCGTCAGCATGACGACCGGCGCGAGCACGAGACGAAGTGTCCGTCGCCCGATCACGGGAGGCGGAGCGACTCCCCACCGACGATGATCTCGAACTCATCGCGGCGATTCTTCGACCACGCGGTCTCGTCGCTGCCCATCTGGGCCGGACGATCCTCGCCGAACGAGACGACGTCGATGCGGTCCGCGGCGATGCCGTTCGCGACGAGGTAGTTCTTCGCGGCGGCCGCACGGCGCTGGCCGAGGGCGATGTTGTACTCGTCAGAGCCGCGCTCGTCGGTGTGACCGGCGATGCGGATGCGGACGTTGCCGTTCGCGCGGAGCAGCGGGAGCTTCGCGTCGAGGGCGGCGCGGGCTTCCGGCTTCAGGTCGGACTTGTCGTAGTCGAAGTAGATCATCGTGGCGAACGCGGCGCGGGCGGCGTTGAGCGCGGCTTCACGCTCGCGGGCGGCGCGAGCTTCGGCCTCGGCGCGGGCGCGGGCAGCGGCCTCGGCCTCGGCGCGGGCACGGGCCTCGGCCTCAGAACGGGCGCGGGCAGCGGCCTCGGCTTCGGCGCGGGCGCGGTTGGCCGCGTCGATCGAATCCTGGTTGACCACCGGAACCGGATCGACGACCGGGGTCTTCGACGGGCAGGCGGACATGACGACCGCGGCCACGGCCAGCGTCGCGAGCATCGGAATACGCTTGTGCATGATTACCTCGTGAAGGGTGTGCTGATGGGGTCCGACGAATGACTCTGCGAAACAACGTTCGTGTTACAAGACGACCAAGGCCCTCAGGGCGTCCCGACCATCCGGGGCGACCAGGCGCCCATGCGAGCCGCTGTGCCGCTGG
>PNKF01000306.1 GCA_013822285.1 Gemmatimonas sp. | reverse complement strand
TACTGCTTCTTGACCATCGCGGCCGGCGCCTTGCCGGGGCGGAAGCCGGGGATGCGGACCTGCTTGGACACGCGCGCGGCGGCCTTGTTGCGGGCTTCGGCAACGCGGGCGGCCGGGACAGCCACCTGGAGGCGGCGCTCAGCGCCCTCGGCCTTGGTGGCAGTGATCTGGATTTCCATGACGGGAGTTCGGCTGCGGGAAGGGACGAATCAGAGCAATCCGCCCCGCCCGGGCGAGGTTCGCCGAGGCGGGGCGGGGGGCTGCCTGAGCCTTGAAAACTAAGCGGTGGCGGGATTGGCTCCAAGGGCGGCGCCAGCCCGCTTCCGGGCCCGCAGCACCAGCCACAGCGGGGCCCCCATCGCCAGCACGCCAAACACCACCGCCCACCAGTAGCCGTGACGGGCCACCGTCGCGATCGGCATGATGCCGTTCGTCGCGTACAGGATCAGCGGGAAGGCGGTCAGGGCCGTGGTCTCCTTCCACTTGGTCGGCGGCACCAGCATGAGCATCAGGCGGCTCACCACCACGCCGGTGATGTACCAGCCCACCCAGTTCGACAGCGGCATGCCGTAGAAGATCGGCGCCTTCAGGAAGGTCGGCACCCAGGCTGCGAAGTTCTCCAGCTCCCAGACCCAATGCGGCGGCTGCACGTTCGTCATCTGCACTTCCATCGGCACGTCCCAGGCCGTCAAGAAGGCACCCGCGACCAGCGCCCAGCGCCACTTCGTCGCCGACGAATCATCCGTGGTCATCAGCCGCGCGCAGAACACCAGGCAGCAGTACAGCATGTAGTACCACGAGATCGGGATCGGGTACGGCACATCCCCGGCGATGCGATACCCCAGCATCTCGGTGTAGTGATACGGCCCGAACGGGAATCCGATGTTCGTGCCACCCAATTCACTCAGCAGCGCGACGCCGCTGGCGACCACGAACAGCGCCAGAGCCTTGCCCCAGCCGAAACGCGGCGCCGAATGCAGCAGCACGGCCGCCGTACCGAGCAGGATGTAGACCTGGCCGGAGTACTTCCAGCCGAGCGCGTACACCTTGGCGGTGTAGGGGCCCTGCATCCACACCGGGAACTCACCGGCCAGGATGGTCACCATCGCTGCCGTGGCGAAGGCGATCAAGGCCAGGTGACCCCAGAGGAATCCCTGGGCCACGCGGTCGAGCGGATAATCGTCGAGTCGGGTCTGCGACATCAGCCGAGCACCATCTCCTCGGGGCGCGAGAGCTGTCGCGCGCCCCATTCAATCACCGGTCCTTCCGCCTCGGCGGGCGGTACTTCCGCGCCCGAGCGCCAGATAGTCCAAAGCAGCCCGGCACGCGCCCAGTTCCCCACACGCGCCCGCGTCGTGATGGAGTCGTAGCCGTTCGCCTCGATGGCCCCGAGGATCGCCTCGTAGCCATCGGCGCAGGCCCGCGCGCAGCGCTGCGCATCGGGTTCGAGCAGCGCGATGCCCGGCGATGCCGCACGGTACAAGGCGCGCGCGCGCGCGACCTCGTGGCGCATCATCGCCACCCACTTCGGATCGTCCTTGATCGTCGGGTCGTGCAGCACGCGCTCCGCGCTCAGGCCGAAGGCGGCGAGCACGTCGTCGGGCAGGTAGCAGCGGTCGATGCGTGCGTCCTCGCCGACGTCGCGCAGGATGTTCGTCACCTGCATGGCCACGCCGAGGGTGCGCGCGTACTTGATGGCGCGCTCGCGCACGGATTCGTCGCCGCTGACGCCGAAGATGTAGGTGCACATCGCGCCGACGGAGGCCGCGACGCCTTCGCAGTACAGCGAGAGTTCCGCCCAGGTCGCGTAGCGCTGCGGCTGCACGTCGCGCGCGACGCCGTTGAGCAGCTCCTCCAGCACGTCCGCCGGCACGCCGTATTCACTGACGCAACGCCAGAGCTCGCGGAACACCGGGCCGTCGGGGTTGCCGTTGATGGCCTCCGCCACGCCCGCGCGATACGCATCGAGCTCGGCCTGCAGGTGCTGCGGGTCCTTGCCGCGATTGCGGTCGACGATGTCGTCGGCCAGGCGGCAGAACGCGTACACCGCGAAGGCCCCGCGCCGCTTCCGCGGCGGCAGGAAGCTGCTCGCCAGCGCGAAGGTGCGGGCATGCGCGCGCGTGATCGACTCGCA
>PNKF01000305.1 GCA_013822285.1 Gemmatimonas sp. | reverse complement strand
GTGTTCGACAACGTGCACCTGCCGGCCGATGCCATCCTGCCGAAGAGCGGCGGCCTCAAGAGCCCGCTGATGTGCCTCACGCAGGCGCGCTATGGCATCTCCTGGGGTGCGCTGGGTGCCGCCATCGCCTGCTACGAGGAGGCGCTCGCCTACTCGAAGGAGCGCGTGATGTTCGGGCGCCCGATCGGCGGCTTCCAGATCCAGCAGGTGCGTCTGGCGGACATGCTCACGGAGATCGTGAAGGGCCAGCTGGTGTCACTGCACCTCGGGCGCATGAAGGATGCGGGTACCTTCACGCCGCAGCAGGTGTCGTTCGCCAAGCGCAACAACGTGAACATCGCCACCGACATCGCGCGCGAAGCGCGTCGTCTGTTGGGCGGCAACGGCATCGTCGCCGAGTATGCCTCGATGCGGCATATGGCGAACCTCGAGAGCGTGTACACCTATGAGGGCACGCACGACATCCACTCGCTCATCCTCGGTCAGGCCGTGACGGGGATGAACGCGTTCGGCGGCTGAGGCCGACCGCGGGCCGCGCCGGGCCTACGCTCGGCGCGGCCGCCAGAGGAAGGGCGTGAGCCCGAGTGTGAGCAGCACCAGCGGCCAGAGTCGCCCCCGCCAGATCGCGTAATTGGCCAGGAGCGCTGACCACGACTGGCCGCCCAGTCGCCCGACCGTGAATTCGTAGGCGGCCGTCAGCGCGACGAGCGTCGCGCTCATCATCCAGAGCGTTGGCGTCGGCGTGTCGGCGGCGATGCGGAACAACGCGCGCGTGACGCCGAGCCCGAGCGCCGTCGGGGGCCTTGCCTCTCCGGCGTGGGGGAAGCCCTCGCAGGGTTGCGTGCTGTGATCTCCGTCCGTACTGTATGGCAACACTAACACACTACTTCCATGCCGAGACTTGCCCGCTGCGCCCGCATCTTCCTCTGCGCCACCTTGCTGTTTGGGTCTGTCTCCGCCTGTCGCGGTGAGGTGAGTGACGCCGATGCCTCGGCGGAGTGGCGGCTCGACCTCACGCCCGTTCTTTCGGTAGGCGACACGGAGGACAGCGACACGGCCGTCTTCGGTCGCATCACCGATGTGCGGCTGCTGCCCAATGGGGCGCTGGCCGTCGCGGACGGCGGTGCGTCGGCGGTGCTGTTGTTCGACTCGGTGGGCACGCCGCTGGGCAAAGTGGGCCGTCGCGGCCGCGGGCCGGGCGAGTTCGCCGGCCAGATCTCGCTCGCGCGTCGCGGCGACGATGCGGTGGCGGTGTGGGATCCCTCGCAGTCGCGGTGGTCGGAAGTGAAGCTCGGTCGCAGCGAGATCCCGCTGCTGCCCGACTCACTGGGCGACGCGGCCTGGGCGCACGCGGGCGTCGTCGTCCTCGGCGAGGGCTTGGTGCCGGCCTGGGCACCGTCGCTGCTGCAGACGCTCGTGGACTCGTTCCCGAACACGAAGCTGGCGTTCGTCGATGAGACCGCGCTGCTCTGGGTGAATCGTGATGCGGCCATGCACGAGTGGGTCGCGTACGCGGGGCCCGCGCCCGCCGGTCGTATCTCGCTGCCGGAGAACTTCCGGCCGATGCAGTTCCGCGGCGATCGGGTGGCCGGCTTGCTCGCCGACTCCGTCGGTCTCGAGCGCGTCGTGGTGTATCGCTTCGCGCGGCCCGCTGGCGTGACTCCGTCGCGCGAGGCGGCTGGAGCCGCACCGGCGGATTCGGGGCAGCGGGCCACGCTGATGTCAGCGATGCGGATGGCGGTCGTCGCGCAGGAGATGCATTACGCGAGCTCCGCGCGGTACACGACGCGCGCCGACTCGCTCTCGCTCGAGATGCCGGCCGGAACGCGGCTCAGCATCATTGACGCCAATGACCGCGCCTGGCGCGGAGCGGGCGTCGTCACGGCGACAGGCTATACCTGCGCGATGTACATCGGTCTCGCACCGCCGCGTGGCTGGCAGGAAGGCGCGCCACGCTGCGCGTGGTGATCTTCCTGCTCAGCGGGCGGGCGCGACGGTCGAGCTAGACCCGCGCCCGCCCGTAGCGCTCCTGCATCATGCCGCGCAGCCACATCGGCATGTGCCGCAGCGCGAACACCACCGCCTTGTAGCGCTTCCCGGGAATCACCACCGTCGGCCCGCCACCGAACGCGCTCTCCAGCGACTCGCGCACGACGCGGTCTGCG
>PNKF01000304.1 GCA_013822285.1 Gemmatimonas sp. | reverse complement strand
CGCCGATGTGCTTGTCGTTGATCTTCACGCCCTGCAGGCGGTACACCTCCTGCACTTCGTTCAAGAGGTATTCCTGCACGGCGCGGGGGCCCTTGATCCGCAGGATGTCGTGCGGATTCACCGGACCTTCGCTCAAGCGGTCACCGGCACGCACGCGGTCGCCCTCGTGCACGCGGAGGTGCTTGCCCGACGCCACTTCGTACAGCTGCGGCTGCTGCGTCTCGTCGAGCGAGCCAGAGCCGTCGATCGGGTGCACGAAGATCTCGCGCTTGCCGCGCTTGATGTCGCCGAAGCGCACCACGCCGTCGATCTCGGAGATCGTCGCCGGGTCCTTCGGCTTGCGGGCTTCGAAGAGCTCGGCCACGCGCGGCAAGCCGCCCGTGATGTCGCGCGTCTTGTACGCCTCGCGGCTGATCTTCGCGATCGTCTGGCCGGCCGCCACCTCGGCGCCGTCCTCGACGATCAGCTGCGCGCCCACCGGGATCACGAAGTCGCGGACCTTCTTCTCCTTGCCGCCCTTCGACTGCCAGATCTCGATGTGCGGGTGCAGCTTCTTCTCACGATCTTCGATGACCACGCGCTGGCGCAGGCCGGTGAGCTCGTCGAGCTCCTCGGAGATCGTCTCTTCCTCGACGAGGTCGACGAACTTCAGGGTACCGGTCACGTCCGCGATGATCGGGTTCGTGTACGGATCCCAGGTGAAGATCGGATCGTCCTTCTTCACTTCCTGGCCGTCCTCGACGGTCAGGATCGCGCCCAGCGGCACCTGCAGGCGCGCCATCACCGGCGCGTGCTTGTCCTTGGTCGCGCGGATGAACAGCTCGCCTTCGTACGAGGTCACGATCTCCTGGCCTTCCGGATTCGTCACCTTCACGAGGCGGTCGCCGAACTCGACGACGCCCGCCACCTTCGACTTACGCGCCGTCTGCTCCGCGATGCGGGCCGCCGTGCCGCCGATGTGGAAGGTACGCAGCGTGAGCTGCGTGCCCGGCTCGCCGATGGACTGCGCCGAGATGATGCCGACCGCTTCGCCCAGGTCCACCATCTGCATGGTGGCCAGGTTGCGGCCGTAGCACATCCGGCAGAGACCGCGCTTGGCCTCGCAGGTGAGCACGGAACGGATCTTCACCGTCTCGATGCCCGCCTCTTCGATGCCCTGCGCCGCCTCTTCGAGGATCATCTGGCCGGCTTCGACGAGCAGCTGCGGGCGACCCGCCTCGTCCAGCAGCTGCGGATCGACGATGTCGTCCGCCGCCACCGTGCCGACAATGCGCTCGGCCAACGGCTCGATGATGTCTTCGCCTTCCTTCAGCGCGCCGATCTCGAGGCCCATCACCGTCCCGCAATCCTCCTCGGTGATCACCACGTCCTGCGCGACGTCGCAAAGACGACGCGTGAGGTAACCGGCGTCGGCCGTCTTGAGCGCCGTGTCGGCCAGACCCTTACGGGCACCGTGCGTCGACGAGAAGTACTCGAGCACCGACAGGCCTTCGCGGAAGTTCGACTTGATCGGGTTCTCGATGATCTCGCCGATGCCGCCCGTGAGCTTCTTCTGCGGCTTCGCCATCAGGCCGCGCATGCCGGCCAGCTGACGGATCTGGTCGCGGCTACCACGCGAGCCGGAGTCGAACATCATGAACACCGGATTGAAGCCGCCCTGCGACTCGCGCATGCGCTTCACCATCGCGTCCGCGATGTCGTTGTTGGCGTGCGTCCAGGTGTCGATCACCTTGTTGTAGCGCTCGCCGTTCGTGATGTTGCCGGTCTGATAGGCCTTCTGGAAGCGGTTGACGCGCGCCGTCGCTTCCTCGAGCAGCGTCTCCTTCTCCGCCGGGATCTCGAGGTCTTCGATCGCGATCGACACGCCACCGCGGGTCGCGTTGCGGAAGCCGAACTCCTTCAGGCGGTCGAGGAACGCCACCGTCTCCGCCAGCCCCGCCTTGCGGTAGGACTCGAAGACCAGTTCGCCCAGCGCCTTCTTCTTCATGTCGCGGTTCTGGAACGGCAGCGCCGCCGGCACGATGCCGTCGAACAGCACGCGGCCCGCCGTCGTCACCGTCCACGCCTTGCCACCTTCGTTCGTGCGGCCGAGGTAGCGCACCGGCGTCTGCACGTGGATCTGGTGCAGGGCCAGCGCCATCTCGACTTCCGCCGCCGAGCCGAACGAG